>DASTZJ010000029.1:0-10358 GCA_035764345.1 Candidatus Udaeobacter sp. | reverse complement strand
CGGCGAGAACGCACGTCAGCGCGAAATTTGTTGCACACAGATGCCGCCAACATATTATTCGTAGGCAGTCCCGAGTGTGTCCTGCCGGATGCATCGGGAAAATTTTTTGCCCACTTCTGATTGCAATGGCCAATACGATTTTAGTTGGAGCGCAGTGGGGCGACGAAGGTAAAGGCAAGATTATCGACGTGCTTACTGCGAAGGTTGATATCGTTGTTCGCAGCCAGGGCGGCAATAACGCCGGGCACACTGTTTTCTATCGTGGCGTTAAATACATTCTCCACCTGATCCCCTCGGGAATTCTGCGACGCGGCAAGACTTGCGTGATTGGAAACGGGGTTGTTATCGATCCTGTTGCGCTGGTCGCCGAGATCGACGGGTTGCGAAAATTGGGCGTGACGATCAGCAAGAATTTGCTCGTTAGCGATTGCGCACACCTGGTCATGCCGTACCACCGCATACTTGACGAGCAGCGTGAACTCCGTCGAGGGCGGATCGGAACCACCAAGCGCGGGATTGGTCCGGCTTATGGCGACAAAGCGGCGCGCACGGGCCTGCGCATTTCCGATTTGCTGCAGCCGATTGTGTTCTCAAAAAAATTACAAGCCAAGCTCACGGAGAACAATAGGATCCTTCAGGCACTTGGTGCCAAGCCTATCAGTTTTCGTGAGGTTAACGAAAGTTATTTGGCAGCTGGAAAGAAATTGCGCCCATTTGTGGATAACACTGTCGTGTATCTTCATCGCGCCATGGAGCGCGGAAAAGGAATTCTCTTTGAAGGGGCCCAAGGGACATTCCTCGATATCGATCATGGCACTTATCCGTATGTGACTTCCTCAAATACGACTGCTGGCGGCGCGTGCACCGGCACTGGTGTGCCGCCCCATCGGATGGACCGTGTCATGGGCGTGATGAAGGCATACACCACACGCGTGGGCGAGGGGGCTTTGCCTACGGAAGACATGCAATTGACGCAAATGCTTCACAACCTGGGACGCGAATTTGGCGCAACAACAGGGCGCAAACGCCGCTGCGGTTGGTTCGACGCCGTGGCGACCCGTTATGCGAGGATGATCAACGGAATCGACGAGCTCGCCATTACCAACCTCGACGGGCTCGATCATGTTGATCCGATCCGGGTTTGCGTCGCGTATCGGCTAAATGGAAAACGTCTTGATGTTCCGCCATGCGACGCGAGGCAGATGGCAAACTGCGAACCACTCTATGAAACGGTGCGCGGCTGGAACAAATCGACTCATTCTGCGCGAACCTTTTCGCAGCTTCCTCCTGCTGCGAGGAAATACGTCAGATATATTTCCAAATTAACCGGAGCAAAATTGTCCATGATTAGCGTCGGGCCGGCACGCGGTGAGACAATCGTTTTGTAGTCATGCCACCGAACGTGAAGAGCGTTCCTCGTCACATCGCAATCATCATGGACGGTAACGGCCGATGGGCCAGGGGGCGCGGGCTGCCACGCATTAAGGGGCACGAAGCAGGTGCCCAGGCTGTTCGCGAGTGCGTGGAAGGATGCGGCGAATTAAAGGTGGAATATCTCACCCTTTACGCTTTCTCCGCTGAGAACTGGCAGCGTCCCAAAAGTGAAGTCCTCGCGCTGATGCGTCTGCTCGAAAAATTCTTGAAGGAAAAGACGCCGGAATTGATGGAGAAAAATGTGCGTCTTCAGGCCATCGGCCGGTTGACTGACTTGCCCGTGAGTTCGCAGGAACAACTTCATAAAACCATCGAGCAAACTGCCGGCAACACTGGTTTGACTCTTATTCTTGCCCTCAGTTATGGCGGCCGGCTGGAAATCATTGACGGCATCAAAAGTTTGCTTCGCGCGGTTGAACTGGGCCACATCGACAAGGCAATGATCGATGTGGAGATGTTCAGCAAACATCTTTACACACGGTACTATCCCGATCCCGATCTACTCATCCGCACTTCGGGCGAAATGCGCCTGTCCAATTTCCTTCTTTGGCAAACGTCCTATACCGAGATGTACATCACGCCCAAACTGTGGCCCGACTTTAGCAAGAAAGATCTCGTTGCCGCCGTGGAAGAATTCGGTCGCCGCCAACGCCGTTACGGAGTTGTGGTGTGACTCGAGCGTGAGAGAGCGCGCCTCCGCCAAAGCGACCCCTCGACATCGCGAAATGGCAGAAGCTATTCTTAGAAATCGAAAGACTATATGAGATTTGAGAATCAAGTTGCGATCGTCACCGGGGCGGGGCGCGGGATTGGACAAGCTATCGCTTTGCGACTGGCTAATGAAGGAGCGCGCGTGGCGTGCGTGAGCCGTACGGAAGCAAACGCAAAGAACATCGCGGACCAGATAAACGCAATCCGCGCCGATGCGGCAAAAGCGTACACGGTCGATGTCGCAGACCATGCGGCCGTGCAAAAAACCGGTGCGCAGATACTCGACGATTTTAGCAGGGTCGACATTCTGGTTAACAACGCGGGTGTTACCCGAGACGTGCTCGCCATGCGAATGTCGCTTGAGGATTGGGATTGGGTCGTTAACACAAACTTGCGAGGCGCGTTCAGTTTTGCGCAGACAATCATTCGCACCATGATCAAGCAGCGGGGCGGCCGCATCATCAACATCAGTTCGGTGATCGGCTTGATGGGCAATGCAGGCCAAACAAATTACGCAGCCAGCAAGGCAGGCTTGATCGGTTTTACCAAGGCACTCGCCCGCGAGTTGGCGAGCCGTAATATCACTGTCAATGCCGTGGCGCCTGGATTCATCACGACAGACATGACTGCTGGACTTTCCGATGAAGTTAAGAATTCCATTCAATCAAAAATTCCGCTTGGCAAGACGGGCACGCCCGAAGACATCGCCAATTCAGTAGCGTTTCTGGCGTCAGCTGAAGCCGGTTATATCACCGGCCAGGTTTTGTGCGTAGATGGCGGAATTGTGATGTGAAACGCGGTTGTAGCCACGGCTCTGTGAGCCGTCTGTGGCACAGTTTTCACGTTGCGCGTCTCACAGAGACCCGGCTACAGCACTCACACGCGTTGCATGATCGTGATGCGGCCGTTGGCCAAGAGAATGTCGCTGGCTGAAATGCGACACTCATAAACTGTGTTGGCCTTGTCTCCAAACAGGCGACTGGCGCAAATCTGGAGGGATGAATCGATGTCATCCAGACGTGCCGCATGTAAACGGGCGTCTCGCAGTGCAGCCAGGTAGCCAGGTGGCGGGGTTGTACCCACCGAGCGCGCCCGCAATCCGCCGTGGACTGCCGCCGCTTGTGCGCCGTATTCGAAAGCGTGCAGAGCTGATAAGCGTCCGTCGCGACGCAATGGATTAGCGGGATCACGGTGGGTGTTAGTGACGCATGTAATCGATCGATCATCCCACTGAGTTACCTCGTCCAACAAACACATCTCGCCGGAGTGCGGGATCAATGTGCGAATTTCTGCTTTGTTAATCGGCACATTGTTAGGCATCAAACAGATCCAGGTGATTTGTTGAAATGCCACAAGATTACATCGGAGTCCTGCAGATAAACGTTGTAACTTTTGTGAACTTTTTAACGTTTTAACGCGGCGAAGCCTAGTCCCAAAACGGATAGAAGTTAAACCAATTGTAAGGTGCAATGCGCGTGTAATGCTCCAGGCGCTCGGCGTAGCGCTGCATCCATAGCTGGACCTCTTCAGCGCGACGATCGCGATCCAAAGTGATCTCGTTGGCAAAATGTTCGAAGTAAATTTCGTATCGGTTGCTGCCGCGGTAGAGCCCGAAAAACAAAATAACGGGACAGTGCGTCATGGCAGCAAGAACGATTGGGCCGACCGGGAACGCGGCTGGCCGACCAAGGAATTGGCACTGGGTTGTCTTACCGTCGCTCGACACGCGGTCGCCTAGCGTGCCGACGAAGAACCCCGCATCTAAACTTTCCCTAACTGTTAGCAATGTATCCGCTCGATCCGGCGCGATTACGGTGCTGGCGATAACCGGATTCAGCGCATCCAAAACACCGGTGATATTCTGGTTGTGCGTCGCATCCATTAAAACTTTGAGCGGAAAGTTTCGCTGCATCACCCCCAGGGAACGCAGCACTTCGAAGCTGCCCAAATGTGAGCCCAAAAGGATACAGCCTTTTCCGCTCTCCATTTGGCGATGCAAGATTTCTTTGCCATGAACCTTCACGTCAAAGCGTTCGAACTCACCGCGCACCAGGTAAAGCCGATCCAGAACCGTCCCGGCGAAGCAATGAAAATGGCGAAAGACATGCCACCAGTGGGCTGGGTAGCCGCGCAGTTGCTTAAGGTATTCGTACGATGTTCGACGAGCCGCACCTGCAGTAATTACAAAATAAAATGTGATTGGGTATAACAGCAGCCTTGCTGCCCAACGCCCGATGTGCGCCGCGATCCAGGCCATTAAGCGCAGCGAAGCCAGTGTGCCGCGTTCCGGAAAGCCAGTCCAACGCACTGCGTCCGGGGCTTTCGTCTCGAGAACGTTCGACGTCATTTGTCAGGCACGACGTTTTGTCCGCAAATTGCGCCAGTGAAAAAGTGTGGATAGATCTCGCGAATGCGATCGATGTCTGGCACAACTTCGGCGCGCTGAAAACCTGCGCGAGTAAACGCGCGTCGCCACTGTTCTGCCGTCAGAAAGCCTGGGTTGGGGCGAACCTCTGGATCTGTCTGGACGTTTGTAAAACTCTCGAGGATCTGAAACATCATTTCGGGATAGATTGGTTGATTGAAAAAGGGTCGCAGGCATTCACCGATCACGAGGCAGCCATTGCTGGCCAGAGCCGAGCGCGCTTCGTTCAAGCTAAACAAGAGGTCCTTGGAGATATGCATAACGTTAACGGCATATACCAGATCGAATTCACCCGGGTTGATGCCTTGAGTGCTCCAAGACGAATCGAGATCAAGCGCTGCCCATTCGAGCGGCAGATCAGGATATTGTCCTGCGAGTTTGCGCTGGCTGGACCGCCGGAAGAACGCGTTGGGCTCTGTAATTAGATAACGTTTTATTCGTGGTAAAAGCCCGCGTTGATTAAACAAGCGCAACAAAATTTCGCTGGCGCTGCCAGGACCGGCGCCAACTTCTAGAATTCGGAATGTGCTCTGAATGGAAAGGCGATCAGCGGCCAGTGTGGCACCCACCCAATTGTTCACCGCGTAAGTCAGATTGTCGTTGTGAAAATAATTCAGCCACAAAGGCACTCCTTGCGGACCGAGCAAATTGCGATCACCGCTTTGTTCGCCATTGGCGACAGCTGGATAGAGGTTCGCGGCGTGATCCAGTAAATCCAAAGTCGCCGCGTTCGCAGGATCAATGTTCAGACCTACCGCACGCAGGCCTTCGAGATTGGGTTTCCGCGGTGCTTGCCGCAGATGGTAAACGCGAGTGTTCCCGTTTGTCTGTGCTTCCACGCAGTCGATTTCGACCAGACGTTCCAGAATCCAGCGCAATGCGAACTTGAAAGATGGCTGAAACGAAAGGAGACGACACAAGTCATCGACCGATCGCCATTGGCCGAGGTGATCGATTAGGTTCAACCGGCCCGCCAGATCGATAGCCATGTCGACGCTGTAACGCTCCATCAGTTCGATGCTTTGATAGAGTCGTTCACTGAACACCGGGGGTGGGTATTCCCTCAGGTATTCAGCCAGGCGCGGATCGCTTGGCTGCACCTTAAAGGTTTGCGCGTCGGAAAGGGGCACGTTCACGAAGTCACCTTTGTCTCGGAACAAACTTCAAGCTGACCTTCAACTATTATGCGGTCTTCGATGCGGCAGCAAAAATTGACTTCGCTCGCGCCATCATTGCTCGCCGAAAAGCAGATCGTAAACATCTGCGCAGGCTTTAGCGGCTGCAAAAACTTGACCGTCCGGATCGCAGCAAGCCGACAGTCTTTGTGCCAATCACGCAACGCTGCGAGGACTTCATCCAGGATCAAGACGCCCGGAACAAGCGGTGCGCCTGGAAAATGTCCGGGCAAGCTGGGATGATCGGCTGTAATCGAGCGGCGCACTTCAAAGGTCATGTGAGCGAAGGTTCCTCATCCCAGCAGCTCCAGCAAATCGACCAGGCACTCTTATAAGACTTCGGCGTAATCCTAACCCAGTGTGTTGTGTCTGGAAATCGGACGCTGAGTTGTTGATGCTACTTTTTAACGAGCTTTTCGGCTCGCGCGCCAGATCCACGTTTCCTGCGCACATCCAGGCCAAACCGGTCGCAATAGGCCGCAAATTGGGGGGCGCTCTCTGCTTCTTGCACGCCAAACCGCGAGAGATCGTACCGATGAAGCCTATATCGCTCCTGCGGCTGGCTCGCCAGCGCTCGACGCATCCGTTGCTCTACTTTGGGGGACAACGACCAACCAAACTGCGCATAAATATGTCGCACCACCGCGAGGGGATCGCGACGGATCTCAACATAATTTACGTCGCAAATGCGATGCTCTGCTAGTCGATCTCGTTGCTGCAAGAATGTATCCAGTGTTTTCGACCAGTAATCGGTCGCCTCGCGGCAAACCGTTGGTGGATCAACCGCGTCGCTAAAAACGCGCCGAAGAATCGTTATCAGACTGGATACCGAGGCCATTGCATCGAGCGGCGCTCGATGGGTCTGGACAAAAAGCGCATCAGGGTAAACAGCCAGCAGAGTTGGCAAGGCAAACATGTGCGTGGGGGCCTTGAGCACCCAACGCCGCGCGTTCTGCCGGACCTGCAAATGCTGAAGGAAACGGCGGTGATATTCGTATGCCGGTCGCAAATCCTGGCGAAAGAACCAGGCCCGATACGAAGGCACATAATACATCGCATCAAATTGGTCACTCATGAATGTCGGCGCCATGAGACTGACACATTCTTGCGGAAGCTCTGCACCAACGGGGTGCACATGGCGAAACGTGGGCGCCAGCCAATTGAAACAATTACAACTGCTAATTGCGCGTTGAATTCGTCGTTTCTCATTATCGCGAGTAGGTGGGGATGGCGTCATGACTTCCCAAGTGAGGGGAACTCGATGCTCGGGATCTATGGCAAGCAAGGTGTGCAACACAGTCGTACCGCTGCGGGGCAAACCAACGATGAAGAGCGGTTCGCGAATTTCCTGTCGCACAATTCTTGGATACGCCTTCCGATCTTGTTGTATGAACAAACGCGAACACAATAAGCGTATGAGATCGGCCCGAAGGACAATTCTTCCGACTAGGTTCAGTTGGGCCTCGCGCTGGCAGGAATCGAGCAATCGCGACAGGCCCTCGAAAAAGTCGCCTCCTCCAAAGTCGTCGAGACCGCAACGGCGTTGTGCCGCCTCGATTACGTCAACTGCACGGAGAGAAGCTCGCGGAATTGGGCTTTTATCCAGCAAGGCACCGCAGCCATTAAGAAGGCGCACGGGTAAGATTGGACGAGTCTGATCGAGAGTCGTGGCGAAAGAATTCATTCAATGAAAGGATTGGCCACTGTTCTGCCAGATTCGGCAACCGTTGGCTACTAGGACTTTAGGGCAATATGAACATCGTGAAGAGACAGAAGTAACATCCCGGACGGTTGCACTCTTCTCATAATCATTCCATTTTCCTTTTGATGGGAACGGAAAAGGCAACATTTGGCGCAGGCTGTTTTTGGGGTGTCGAAGAGACTTTTCGCAATTTGAGGGGCGTCTTGTCTACTGCAGTCGGTTATGCTGGTGGAACGAAGGAGAATCCGACCTACGAACATGTTTGCACTGACAAGACCGGGCACGCCGAGGTCGTTCAAGTGGAATTCGATCCATCGCAAGTCACGTACGATGAACTTTTGGACGTCTTCTGGTCGAACCACAATCCCACGACGTTGAACCGGCAGGGTCCCGATGTTGGAACGCAGTATCGCTCAGTAATTTTTTATCATTCGCCCGACCAAAAGTCGGCGGCGGAAACGTCCAGGAAAAGGATCGATATGAGCGGACGTTTTCGCGGGCCAGTGGTAACGCAAATTGAACCTGCGCCGAAGTTCTGGCGTGCAGAAGAATATCATCAGCGTTATCTGCACAAGCGCGGAAAGTCGCATTGCGCGATCTGATTTTAAGCGCGAATGGGTCGCGAGGTAATTCGAACCAAGAATTTCGCTGCCGACGCTGCGGATTTCATTCTCGACCAGGCGCACAAAGCCCTTGGCGAACGCAGCGAATTCCGAATTGCGCTCTCCGGTGGGAACACTCCGGTCCCGATTTACACTCGGCTTGCCGTAATCGGGCATGATCTGCCGTGGGAATTGACCCGAATTACATTTGGAGACGAGCGTTGCGTGCCCCCGGATGATCGAGAGAGCAACTTCAGAATGGCTCGGGAAACTCTTCTCGCGCCTGCTGCAGTTCCGGAAAAATCAATCCTGCGTATGCCGCGGTGAAATCGATCCACAAGTCGCCGCACAGGAATACCAGGATCAACTCGACCTTATGGCCACACAGCGAGGCGAACCGATTTACCGGCATGATCTGATTGTTCTCGGCCTCGGAGACGATGGACACACTGCGTCGCTTTTTCCTGGAACTGTTGCCTTAGATGAAACGATAAGGCGAGTCGTCGCAAACTTTGTTCCAAAGTTGGGTGCCTGGCGATTGACATTCACGCTTCCGCTGATCAATCACGCACGGCATGTGTGTTTCCTGATTGGCGCGGCAAAAAACGCTGATTTAATTGAACGCGTCCTCGAAGGCGATCCGCAATTTCCAGCTTCAAGAGTGAATCCAAGCGCGGGCGAACTGACGTGGATGATTGGCCACTGATTCCTTACGCATCGAGCAGTCATCCCGAATGAAGTGAGGGACCTCGCACAGACACGATTGGTCTTTAGAGGCACGTGACTGATCCAAGCTGCGACTGTGAGGTCCCTCCGCGTTCGGCTTCGCGCTTAGGCGCTGCGCTCAGGGCTTTGGCTGGTTTTTGCAGGGCCGCGGAGCGTGCCCTCAGCTTGTCGAAGGGCTCAGGATGGCAAACGATTCAACGCTTTAACCCTTCAACGCTCTCAGTACTCTTCGCCTTCGTCCTCGCGCGGCGGTACGACGCGATCATCCACTGCGTAGGCGTGGAGCATGACAGCAAAGAGGTAGAAGAAAAAGAGGCCGAGACCCCAGCCGGCGGATGCGAACGCCGCCAGCAATACAAAGATCCCCACTGGGATCGCCCCAAACATCCAGAGAAAACCCGCAAACTTGTGTCCCTTATAAATATGTCCCAAGCCGGGAATGATACTAAAGATAACTGCGATGGCATCGCTCGCTTTGCCTTCCGCAGTTTCGGTCGCGCCACGCGTCCAATCACATCGGTCGCAGCTTGTGGCATCTTGCGGCAACAGATGCCCGCAATATGGACAGGGCATTTTATCCCCCGTGCTTGGTTCGGGCCGGGTGGCAGGTGCGTCCGTGTACTCTACGCTCATTTTAGTCATTGAAGGCAGAGGTACGGAATTCGTCAAGCAAACTTGCAGTTGGCCGCAATACCACGCTTCGGTAGACTCGATTGCAGGATTGAAAGGCGCGCTTCTTCTTTTCCTCGGATTCTCCGCGCAAGCGTTAGGCGCGGGGCTGAATTCTTATGCTGATCTGATCGCCAGAGACTCTGTGGCAACGGGACGCGGCGGAGTGCGCGTGACGTACCTTGGCACGAACGGTTACCAATTTGAGTCCCGCGGACACGCTCTACTGGTCGATCCCTATTTTTCGCGTGTTGATCTTTTGAGTATTGCGCTTGGTTCGCGCATTCGACCGGACATGCCTCGCATTACTCAGGGAATGCGACAGCTCGCGCCCAAGATGGATGCAATTCTGGTCACTCATGGGCATTTCGATCATCTGCTCGATGTTCCGATCATAATGTCGAAAACGCATGCTGGCCTCGTTGCTTCGGCGTCAGCTGTCGACCTTGCGAAACGAGCAGGCGCTTTATCCGGCGATGTGGTGACCGCCGGAGATTTGCGGCGAATTGGACCATGGAAGATTCGCGTGTTGCCTGCTACGCACGATCGCCTTTTTGGGAAGGTGCCCTTCGATCAACGTGAAATGCCGGGTTCCGGCCCGCCGCAGCGTCCTGTCGATTGGATTTGTGGCGAACCGTTGGCATTTCTCATCGAAGTCGGTGGCCAACGTATCTATATCGATTCTGGTGGAACACCTGCGCAATTGCCACCCCATGAGCGGGTCGATCTCGCAATTCTCGGTATGGCACTGCCAGATTCACGGGCGCGATTGCCTGGTGCGCTCCAACGGTTGGAGCCACGCTATATTTTGCCCAGTCATCAAGACAATTTTTTTCGGCCGTTGGATGTCGGATTTCAATTCGGGCCGCTTACGGATTTTTTTCGGGTGCGGCGCGATTGCGAACAAGCGAATC
>DASTZJ010000028.1:0-5818 GCA_035764345.1 Candidatus Udaeobacter sp. | reverse complement strand
CGGAAACAAAAGAGGACTGGCCGATTGCGCACCTGCCTCAACGACATCGCTGTAGAAACGCTTGGTGTAAATCACCCCTCCGTTGGAGATCGCGAAGATGAGCGCAATTCGTTCCGCATTCTGTGAATCCACCTTTACTCCAGCAGCGTGCAACGCCTCCAAACCCGCTGCTGCTGCAAATCGCGAAATCACACTGGCCCGGCGAAGGCGTGGATGCGCCAAACCCGTCAGTGCCGATTCAGGTACGCGAAAAGCGCTGTAGGATCGATCGCCAAGCTGCTCGGAAATCGCTATCGCGGATGCCTCGTCGCCGTGAAGCAGCCGCTCCCATACTGAATCAACGCCATGTCCGAGAGGGGTCACCCATCCCATTCCGGCGATCGCCAAACTCATGCTCCCACCCTACGCATCAGAATGGACGCATTCGTGCCGCCAAAGCCAAATGAATTCGAAAGCGCCGTGCGCACAACAGCCGGTCGCGACTCGTTCGCTACAATGTTTAGATCGAGATCGTCATCCAAAGCGCCAAAATTGATGTTGGGAGGAAGAAATTGATTTTTGAGCGCCAGCAAAGAGACAATGGCTTCCACTGCGCCAGCGCCTCCCAAAGAATGACCCATCATGCTCTTGGTCGAACTCACCGGAATGCCATTAAATAATGCGCTGATCGCCTTCCCTTCGGCTGCATCATTAAATATCGTGGCTGTTCCGTGTGCGTTAATGTAATCGACTTCTTCGGCTGAGATATGCCCGCTCTGGAGAGCTCGCTTCATCGCTTCTCGCGGTCCGACACCGGAAGGATCCGGCTGCGTGATGTGAAAATTATCCGTCGAAATCCCGTAGCCAACAATTTCCGCCACGACAGGCGCAGCACGCTTTCGAGCGAGCTCGAGATTTTCCAGCGCGAGAATGGCGGCACCTTCACCCAGCACCATGCCGGCGCGATGTCGATCAAACGGGCGGCATTTCTCAGGCGTCGACGCTTGAAGTGAATCGAAGCCCGTGAAGACGAGCTCCGAAAGAGCGTCATAGCCTCCGGCCAATACGCGCTGGTAACGCCCCGATCGCACGCATTCGAACGCATGACCAATTGCATTTGTGCCTGAGGCACAGGCATTCGCAATCACCTGACATGGTACTGAAACCCCGAGAACCTTCTCCTGCGCATCGATTACGGGCTTTTGTGCCGGGTAATTAGCGATCCAAGTCGGCGCGTGTCGCAAATCCCCCGATTGTCGCAAGGACCGGTAGTAATTTTCCCCATATGACATCCCGCCGCTTGTCGTTCCGATCACTGTTAACTCAGGCTCAAACTGAGGAACTTGCGCTACGGCCTCCCTTAGCGCCTGAATCATCATGTGTGACGCCCGATGCAAGCGCTTGGCGCGGAGCTCCTTGCCGAGGCCAGCGAGCAGGCGGTCATCAGGCACTTGACCAGCGGTCTTACAGCGACATCCAGCTACTGAAAATCGTGTTACGGCAGTGACGCAGTCCCGCGCCCGACGGAGCGAATCGAGCGTTTCGGCCAGTCCAAATCCCAGCGGACTGACCACGCCAGCGGCCACGACCGCAACCCGGGCAGGGGCTTTCTCCCCGGCTGCGCTACTTAATTGGGTCATTGTAGAGACACAAAATTGATGCGTGATTTTCTATTGCTTTCCTGCGGGAAGCATTTTACAAGTGAGCCGAAACGGAAACGGAAGCCTGGAAGTTGGTGGATTGTCAGTTGAGTTTATTCAGTGGCGATTTGAAATCCGATAAGCGGGAACAGTGACCTGGCAACCTTTCCAGAATAAACTCGATGGGAACTAAACTATACGTAGGCAATCTTTCCTTCAACACGACGGAAAACGAACTGCAGGAACTTTTTTCACAGGCTGGCACTGTGCAGGAAGTTACCCTCATGCAAGATAAATTCACCGGCAAGTCGCGCGGCTTTGCATTTGTTACCATGGGTTCCGAAGAGGACGCTCAAAACGCCATCTCGAAATTCAACGGCCAAACCGTTGAAGGCCGGGCACTGACCGTGAATGAGGCTCGCCCGCGGGAACCGCGGCCACCCGGCGGTGGCGGACGCGGCTATGGTGGCGGCGGATACGGTGGCCGACGCGAAGGTGGCCAGCGAAGAGGCTATTAAGATTCCCAAATCAGGAATCGTAAAGGGGATTGGGCAGGGCTGGATTCGAACCAGCGAAGGCGTAAAGCCAGCAGATTTACAGTCTGCCCCGTTTGGCCACTTCGGTACCTACCCGTTAGTACCACGAAAGCTTTCCGCGTTGATATAGCTCGCGCTGTGCGGCTCGCAAGTAGTTTGGCCAGCAGCTGGACCTTCAGCTGAAGAATTCGGTAATCGCGCTCACCACGTATCGCTGCGCTTCACCCGAAATCTCGGGGTAAATGGGCAGCGCGAGCGTCTCGCGAGCGGCGCGTTCGGTCTCTGGGAAATCACCCTTCTCGTAGCCCAGATAGCCAAAGCATTTCTGTTCATGGAGGCCGAGCGGATAGTAAATCGCCGTCTCAATTTCGCGATTGCCTAGGTGTTCGCGCAAAGCATCGCGCATCGGCGTGCGGATGACGTATTCATGATAAACGTGATGATTCGTTAGGCCACGCTCGCGATAGGGTTCGGACGGCCTAGTGATCCTTTCAGTCAACCCCGCACGCGCCAATTCCGCGCCATAAAAATCCGCCGCGGAGCGGCGTGCGGCTGCCCAATTTTCCAACCACGGGAGTTTGACACCAAGAATGGCAGCCTGCATTTCGTCCAGCCGAAAATTGCCTCCAATGACATGATGGAAATAGCGCGGTTCCATCCCGTGTTCTCTGAAAGTGCGCAGCTTTTTGGCCACCTTCTCGTCCTGGCAAACGACCATCCCGGCGTCACCGGCAGCTCCAAGATTCTTGGAGGGATAAAAACTAAAGAGCCCGACTTCACCCATTGTTCCAGCTTTGGCGATCCTCTCACGGAATGGAAATTCCGCGCCGATCGCCTGCGCGGCGTCTTCGATGAGAACAAGCTGGTAGCGCTCTGAAATCTCACGGAGCGCGTCCATCTCGCAGCATAGACCAAATAAGTGAACTGGGACGATGGCGCGGACTTTCTCGCCGCTTTTGGTTGTCCACTCGCCATTTGAGTTCATCCGACAATTTTTCTCGACGCATTCCTGAATCGCAGATGGCCGAATGTTGTACGTGTCCGGATCGATGTCGGCAAAAAGTGGTCTCGCGCCGACGCGCGCGATGCATCCAGCCGTAGCAAAAAATGTGTAAGGCGTCGTGATAACGGCATCGCCATGTCCAATTCCGAGCGCCATCAAAACAGCCAGTAAAGCATCTGTTCCAGATGAAACACCAACCGCGTACGGCGTATTACAATATGCGCACATCGCCTTTTCGAACGCCTCGACTTTTGGGCCCAGAATGAAACGGTGGCTGGCCAGGACTTCGTTAATCGCCTCGCGAATTGGACCAGCCAGGGCACGATATTGTTCGCTAAGATCGAGCAGCGGCACCCGCATGGCCAAATAGCTTGGCAGTTTCGCCATGTCATTCAAGACGTTGTCGTTCCGTAGCGCTGGTATTGATCGCCGTGTCCGCACGCGTTAGCCTCTTTGCATGGCGCTCCTGCGCGGCCTCTTTTGGTTCGTTCTGTTCATCGTGCTAGCCTTTTGTTTCGTTGTGCTATTTGAGTACGGGCCACACGATTTCGCCAATGGCGTCCAGAAGGAGTATGCCCGCGTAAAATCATTCGTCGTAAAGCAAACGGAAACGATCGGGAAACCGAAAAAGAACCGCTGATGAGTGGTCTCGGGCGCGCAGCTGAAGATCGCGCGGCAATGTCTCTATCAAAAATCCGGGGAAGCTGTTTCGAGAACTTCTATCGGCAGCGGAGAAAGAAATTCTTTTGCATTCTCGATCTGCAGAACTAGTCGCGCCAGATGTGCTGCGAGAAAACTGATATCTGGCACAGGAGCAATCCCTGCCTGGGCGCGGATTTCGCATCCAGCTAATTGCTCGATAACACGCACAACTTTTGCCTGCAGATGGCGGTGGTCTGTAAACTGAACTGTGCAAATGCCCGCTGCGGTTGCTTCAACAAATGGGCTGAGCGTAAACGCATAGTGATGCAAGATTTCCTGGATCAATTTTTCCTGCGTGCGCGCCCGCACTTTAATCACAACCTGCAAAGATCGCGCCAGAGCCTGACTTGGAGTCATTCCTTTGCAGATCCCCGCCTTTTCTGCCGTCTCGTTCAGTTGAATGATCACAGGTTTCTTTTCCTGCTCCTCAATTAAAGCTACTGGTTTTTCGCAAAGTCCCGGCTGATGCCGCATAGCAGCCTGCAAATAAAAGTTCGGTAAATAAATAGTTGCAAACATCAATGGATTCCGAGGTAGGGACGGCCCGCTATGCCGTCCGGACATCGCAGCGCGATGTCCCTACCAACGTCACCGCTGAAATGCGATCGTTTTACAACAATTCGTAGTTGGGAAATCGCATCATGCTTTTCCAAAGTTTCCAGATTCCAGGAATTTTCGAGAACAAGCTTCAGTTGTGCGCTGCTGACCATTTCATACCGGGTGAAGACCAGACACGCTGTGGGCACCGATTCGACCAGTCGTTGGAAGCGATACCAGGTTGTTTGCGTAATTTTGCGCAATTCTTCCGGCGTGTTGAGAATCAGATCAACAATCACCAGTGGAAAGTTGCCATCTCGCAAGAGCAGATCCGCCGCTTTGACCGCTTCAAGAGCTTTAGTGCAACGCACCCAAAGCAGCTGAGGCAGAATGGAATTGGGCAGTCCACAAGGATCGAACGAATCGCGGCCATCAATCAGCGCCACGAAATACAGATCGCGATATGCGGCATGGATGAAGGCGTGAATGAGCGATGCGCTTCCCGCGCTTCCTCGCGGGCTGATTAATTCGGTAATTGCCCCTTTGGGCAAACCGCCGCCAATAGGTTGATCGAAGGAAGCTAAACCCGAGACTAAACGCGTTCCCACCGGCATGGGCGCCTGCGGGAAACGAATCGCAAGAAGATTGCGCAAATCAATAATCTTCCCGCTCATAGCCATCGAAGAAAATGGCAGCACCCAGCAATATGTTCAAGTGAACATTTACGATGCTGCCTGGTTCGACTCTTCTCTATCAGGACCGTTTCCGGCGCTCTTGTTTGCGGACCAGCGATATCATCACGCCTTGAATCTTCAGTTCGCGCGCCGGAACCAGATCCGGATACCGCGGGTTTTCCGCTTTGAGATATGGCCGGCCGCGCTCGACGACATAACGTTTCAATGTTGTTTCGCCGTCGATCAAAGCCGCAACGATGTCGCCGTCGTGCACGTCTTTGGCGTCTTCCAGAATCACAATGTCGCCATCAACAATGTGCGCACCGATCATTGAGTCGCCGCGGACGCGTAAGGCAAAGGTGCCCCGATTTTTTTGCACATTGGCTGAGCGAGCATCGAGCGATACGTGGCCTTCGATGGTCTGCTCGGTCAACGCCGACATGCCTGCCGGAATCTGCCCGTAGATCGGAATATCGGTAATCCTGACCTTCATTGCCGGCGTGACCAACGCTCGGGCCTTGCGTGCATGTCGATCGAGAAAACCTTTTCGCTCCAGCGCGGCGATGTATTGCATTACCGATGTCTGACTGGCGAATCCGAAATGATTCTGGATTTCACGCGTACTCGGTGTGATACCTTTCTCGCGCTGCTGGCGTTGGATAAAATCAAGAATGCTCCTCTGCCGCTCGGTCAGCATGCTTCTACATTCGTCTCGCATGCAGCCGATGCAAGTTCAAATGAACAGAT
>DASTZJ010000027.1:0-5445 GCA_035764345.1 Candidatus Udaeobacter sp. | reverse complement strand
CTTAAGCAACCTTCTATTCCCACTTCGGTTTCACCGCGCAGCTCGATTTCCGGATTGATCAACACCAGTGGCATCGTGGACTTTGGATCGATGTCTTTGCCATCCAACTTCAAAGTGCTCGGCCGATCTTCGACTAGCGAAACGTCGAGCACCGTGAGCTGCAACGCCTCACCGACCTGCTGTGCTGCCAGGCCTACGCCATTAGCCGCGTGCATCGTCTCGACCATGTTTGCGGCCAGTTCGCGAATCCGATGGTCTATGGTCTCGACCGGTTTGCCTTTTGCCCGCAGGATCGCGTCGCCGTACTCCAAGATCGGCAGGATCATTTCTCTTCCCGCGTAAACGCCGGCAAATTTCTCACGCCTGCCAGCTTTAATGCGTCCATGACTTTGATAATTGTTCCGAAGGAAGCTTTCTTGTCCGCTTGGAGCGCAAGTGTGGTCTTACGGGGCTCCGGCAGGTTGCGGACCGCGCCCTCCAGTTCATCCGCGCCAATAGCTCGTCCGTCCAGTTTGATTTCGTCATTTTGATCAATGCTGACGATTGCGTGTTCAAGCTCGGCGGGCTGTTTCTTTGCCGTTTTGGATTCCGGCAGGTTAATCTGAACTTCGGGCTGGTCTTTCTTAAAAGTTGTCGAGACGACAAAAAAGATCAGCAGGATGATGAGAATATCGACGAGCGAAACGATGATAATGACGGGCGCCCTTCGTTTTCGTACTGCAAACTTCATGGTGTGAAATGCGCCGCGCGTTTCACGCCACCGGCGTCGAAATCGGCATCGAGCTGGCGGCGGATGCTTTTGCCGGCGCAAATTCGCGCGAAGATCGGCCGTAATAGCATTTGTTAATCAATTCGACGACCAGCGTTTCCATTTCCACCGACATCACTTCTACTTTCCTCGAAAAATAAGTGAACCCGATCAACGTCGGCACAGCGATCGAAAGACCGAAAACGGTTGCATTCAATGCTTCGGCAATGCCGCGCGCGATTTGACGCGTATCCGATGCGCCCGAGCTCAATCCGAGCTGGGCAAAAACATGCACCAGTCCGGAGACCGCACCGATCAAGCCAAGCAGTGGCGCAATGCCCACAATGACTTCGAGAATAATAAGACCTTTTTCCAAGCGCACCATCTCGTGACGCGCACGTGTTTGGACCGCTTCCACGTTTTCCGAGCGTGGGCTGCGTAAATATTGCAACGCCACGCGAGCGATCCGCGCCAGTGACGAACCATCATGATGCACGATGCGCGACAGCCGCTCGGGACTTTCACCCGGGGTCAAACGTTCTATTTCATTCTCGATCAAAGGCGGCATCACCTTGTTCCGTCGCAAAGCGAGGCCGCGCAAAATCATTATCGTTACCGAGACAATCGAGCACGCCAGAAGCGGCCACATGAAAAGACCGCCCTTCGCGAAGAATCCAAACACGGTATTCACGGTTTCCGGAGTTTCGATAGTTATCGCGGCAACGATCATCGGTTCGGAAAGATGGTGAACCCGAATCCGTCCATTTCCAGACCTTCGGACGGCAAGGTGTTCGCGACATCGTCGGGGATCGGGGGAAGGTGCGCTTCGAGTACCGATTGTACGCAAATATTCGCGAACGCTTCGTTCGAACTGTTCTCGGTAATTTTGAGATCCTTCACTTGTCCACTTCGATCGACATAAAATCGAAGCCGCAGCGTACCGATGTTAACTAAATCGCGCTTCTGATCCATATACGCATACCAGCGGGAGCCGACTGAATCTACCACGATTTTCTGGTACCGACCCAGCGGTGTGCCTAAAGCATTCACGGCGGAGATCCCGCGATTGGTGATGTTTCCGGAGACGCGGGTCCGCTCCTTCAGGCGCCGATACGCCGACCGCGGTTGCGATGCTGCAGCTGAGGTCTCAAGTGCTTGAGCAGACTTTTGAGTGAGCATCGCGAATTGCTCCGCCGCGGTAACTGGGGCTGGTTGCGTTTGTGGCACCGCTGACGGCTGCGGACTTTCCCGTGGCGCGGCACTCGGTTGTGGCTGTGCGCCTTTCATGTCCAGTGAATACTGCTTTGTTTCCAAATCCATAAACGGCCGATCTTTTCCAACCTGTGACGGCAACGGCGCTTCACCCGTTGCGCCCAGCTCGCTAGCCGCAATCGAGTTGGCGTTCGATTCAAATGTTTTCTCTTTCGGTTCGGGTGCTTTTTTTGATTCGTCTGTCTCTATGAACGCGGAATTCTTCGGAGCCGTTGGCGCCAGATCCATGAACGTTAGTTCAGACGGCTTGTCCTCAACGGGGGTCGCCGGCGAGAAAACGCCGCCAAAAGCAGCAAGGAAAAATGCTACAAGCAGATGGATGAGAATCGCCGCAAGTAGCGCCAACAAAACCGTTCGCGTCTCGTATTCGTGATCCCGAAGGCTTTCGGGGTTGCCCGGCTGGGCGAACATAGTGTCAGCCGTCGTCATGAGAGCGGTTTCTCAGTAGTCAGAAAAGATTGGGCCTAGGAGGCTTCACTTTAAGGCTGGAACATTATCTCAGCCCATAGCGCCTGACAACCTGCCCGTCACGGGTATTGCTTTTCTTACTCTTATTCTTACCCGTGGCTCCTGCTCGCGTTCATCCGCGCATCATCCTTTTATCATTGCGAGCCCCGAAAGCTTTCGGGGTCGACGAATCTCTCGATACGCCTGAGTTCCGCGACGCGGTTCGCGCATGATGAAACAAGTATTGCTGCGCGTAACCGCCATGTTCGCCAAAATATCTTTCCGAAAATTCGCGCAGCCGGGGTTCCGTGACTTTTTTCTTCCGCGGAAAATATTGTTGCTTCAAAACCCTCTCGATCCAGACGTCGATTGGAAATGCGCGCAGACGCTCATAGGCAAACAGCATTGCGCAGTTAGCAACCTTCGCTCCCACGCCGGGCAACGCGCACAGTTCTGCTCTAAGATCGGTATCGGACAGGGCCGACCATGCTTCCAAGTTCGCTTTGCCTGAACTGACGAGTCGCGCAGTCATGAGGAGGTTCCTGGCGCGATAGCCTAGTGCGCATTTGCGCAAATCATTCTCAGAAACTCGGGCAATTCGCTGCGCCGCCGGGAATGTGTAAACCACATGGTCACCGACCTTCCGTTTGTCACCAAAACGACGACGGAGTGCCAGCGAAATCTGACGAATGTGCGTGACCTGCTTCATCGACGAACAGATGAAGGTGGCCAGACACTCCCACTTGGGTTGGCGAATGATTCGCAAGCCGCGACAAAATTGTCGCGCTGCGTTCATTACCGGATCGTCTGGGAACGACGCACAGATTTCCGCGAGTGGATGATCAAGCGCGAAGTATCGCGTGATGATTTCGGGCAGTGGTCGTCGCGGCGACCTGGCTGGAGTCCCACCATCGCGAACTCCTAGGACACTTCCATTCCGCTCAATATAAATGGCACAATCGCCGATCGTTCCTACAAATCCTTTGCCGATCTTTTCCCAATGAAAGACCTGACCGGAATCGAGCGTCTTTTCTAAATCAAAATCCGGTGCGGCGATTTCCATGCGATGTACCAGCAAACGTCCATGCCCAACGCTCAACGTCCAACGTTGAACTTCAGAAAAACTGCTTTGCGGCGGTGAAATATTCTGTCACCTAAGATCGGCATGGACGCCCGGCTCGCGATCGATAGCACGGTTTTGTTTCTCTATTTTGTCCTCATTATCGCCGTCGGCCTCTACATGGGGCGCAAGGAGGAAAATCTTAAGGACTTCGCGCTGGGCGGGCGGCGAATGCCGTGGTGGGCGGTGCTCGCATCACTCATCGCCGCGGAGACAACTGCGGCAACTTTCTTCGGAACGCCGGGTGAGGGATTCACGTTCCGCAACTACACCTATCTGCAACTGGCAATCGGCACCATCCTCGCGCGCATTCTGGTTAGCTACATTTTCATCAAGCCGTACTACGACTACAAAGTTTACTCCATCTACGAATACCTTACGGCTAGGTTTGGCGTGCCGACGAAGAACGCCGCATCTGCGGTCTTCATGATTACGAGATTGCTTGCCTCCGGCGCGCGCTTGTATTTCGCCGCCATCGCCTTGGCGCTGGCCTATGAAATGATTAGCGGTACCCGGCCGAATCAAACGCAAACTCTGGTAATCTACGTCAGCGCTTGCGTAGCGATCGTGATCCTAACCGCGATTTACACGACACTTGGCGGCATCAAGGCTGTGATCTGGACTGACTTGATCCAAGCCTCAATCATGATCGGCAGCGCACTCGTCGCGCTCGCCCTGCTCTACTCCGCTATTCCCGGCGGCTGGAACGAAATCGTGCAACGGCACGGCAGTTTCCATCTTGACAATTTTATCACCACCGGCCTCGATCCAGCAAAGCACGGCTGGCAAAAAATCGCCGGCATGTTTGCGATCGATTACACCATCTTCGCCGGCCTTTTCGCGTCCACCTTCATCACAATGGGCACCCACGGCACTGATCAGGACTTTGTACAGCGAATGCTGACTGCACCGGATGTGCGCCGCAGCCGCCGCTCTCTTATTCTTTCGGGGCTCGCAGACGTTCCGATCGCGTTCACGTTCCTCAGCATTGGCTTATTGCTCTGGGTTTACTATCAAGCGCATCCCGATCCCACTCTGCCGAAAACGCCCAACGAAACATTTTGTCACTTCATCTTATACGAAATGCCAGTCGGCATTCGCGGACTTTTGATTGCTGGAATTTTCGCGACGGCAATGGGGTCGCTCAGCACCGCGCTAAATGCCCTCGCCACAAGTTTCACACGCGATTGGTACGAGCCCTACATCAACCCTGCATCGACAAGCGAACAAAGTCTTCGCGCGGTGCGCTGGGCCACGGTCTGGTTCGCGATCCTGATGATCATTGTTGCATCGATTACTTCCTACCTCGTGATCGTGCATCCCAATGTGCGGATCATCCCGATTGCGCTCGGAATCTTCGGCTACACGTATGGCTCGCTGCTCGGTGTCTTTCTCTGCGGCATTTTTACCAGGCGCCGTGGCAACGATTTCGGCAACATCATCGCGATGATTGTCGGCTTCATCGTCGTCGCGATTTTGAGCGGGCTGCCGAATGGCATCGCCAGTATCTTCGGTGCGCAACTGTATACTCAACCAAGCTGGCTCCCGGTGCTCGCATTTCCGTGGTGGATTTGCTTCGGTACAATCGTCACTTTCTTCGTTGCGATTCTTTTCCGGACCGGCCGCGAACATCACGCGCCGGGTTGAGCCTGAATCCAATAGCAAAGCAAGAATTGACTGGTCACGCGTTGCTAATTACTTGATTGTAACGCAGGTTTTTTTACACATCCTCAACTATCGAAATTCTATGCCCCACGTAGTGACGGATAAATGTGACGGATGCAAGTTCACCGACTGCGTAGAAGTATGCCCGGTCGCGTGCTTCTATGAAATGGACAACCAGGTAGTCATTCACCCG
>DASTZJ010000026.1:0-8599 GCA_035764345.1 Candidatus Udaeobacter sp. | reverse complement strand
GAGCGGCCGCGCTTCGTTTGAAATTGTGCAAAAAGCGCTGGCTGCTGGTATTCCCATCGTTGCTGCGGTCTCTGCGCCTTCGACGTTGGCCGTCGATTTTGCGCGGGAAAGCAATCAAACACTGATCGGATTCTTGCGTCCGCCCTCGTTCAACATTTACTCGCACATCGAGCGCGTGATTTTGGAAGCGTTATAATCTGCAACCATTTCTTCACGGCCGGTGCGGATTTCAGGTGTTTGAAACTGTCCCAGTGAAGGGAGCCAACCCAGCAAAAAACAAACGTAGTTGGATAATCACACCGATTGTTCACGTCGTGGCGGTCTGACGATGATTGGCAGCAAAATGGAAATGAGCATCACCGCTGCAATCACATGGAGAGCGCCGGCGTAATGTCCCGTGGTCTCGCGCATGCGGGCGATGTAAAGCGGCCCAAAAACGCTGGCAAAACTCCACGCTGTCAGCATCAACCCATAGATCGGTCCAACGTTCTTCGGTCCGAAATAATCCGCAGTGAATGCGGGCATGGTGCCGAATCCGCCGCCGTAACACATCAGGATGATGAAGGTGATGGTGGTCATCACCGAGGGCACAGTGATACCTGGCAGGAACCAAAAGAGCCCGACCTGCAAGATGAACATGACCGCGAATGTCACGCGCCGCGTGATAAGGTCTGAGAGCCACGCCCAGAAGATGCGGCCTACGCCGTTACCGAGGCTGGCGACACCAACCATCCCGCCAGCGACCACTGCCGTGACTCCGGTCAGCTCCTGAAAGATCGGAGCTTCCTGCGAAATCACAGCGATGCCTGCTGAGGTATTGAGAAACAGAATCAACCAAAGCACCCACCATTGCCAGGTCTTGAGCGCTTCTGAGAGAACGAAATCGTGCCCGGCTCGTTGCGAGACTTCCTTCTTCGTAGGCGTCCAGCCTTCTGGTTGCCAGCCTTCGGGCGGATTTTGCATGAACAACGCAGCGATAATCGCGATAATGAAATAACCGACACCGAGATACGCGAAGGTTGGCAACACACCAACCAATTGAATCAATCGCGACGCCACTGGCGCGGTGATAAGCGCGCCGGCGCCGAATCCACCCACGGCGACGCCGGTAATGAGGCCGCGCCGATCGGAGAACCATTTCACCAGCACGGCCACGGGAACGATGTAACCGAATCCAAAACCGAGACCGCCGATGAAAACCATAACTGAGATATAACCACCAAAGTTTGTTCGCGGAGAAACTAGCCAGGAAAACACCGAGGCCGTAGAGCGTGCCGCCAGTGAGTGCAACGATGCGCGGACCTTTTCGATTCAACCATAACCCGCCGAAGAACGCCGCGAAGCCCAGCACGAAAATACTGATGGTAAACGTGAATGTGACCTCCGAAATGCTCCAGCCAAACTGCTTCGACAATGGGATGCGGAACACGCTCCAGGCAAACACGGCGCCGAGCGCGATCTGGAGAAAGACTCCCGCGATCGCAATGACCCAACGATTAGCAGCTTTCATAATTTCCTTCGCCGCTTGCAGCTACAGACCAATCGTACGCTGGTAGAAAATCGGTTGGCTCGTCGAGAGTCTGAAGCGCGGTTCATCATTTTCTGGAGTCCACGCGCATTCAATTTGATAGCCGGTTCGGATGGCGAGTACAATCTTGTGACAATTCCTCGCCCGAAGGCGACCTCTTACTGATTTGGATTTCCGATTCCGAGTGCAGAGTGCGGATCACGCGCAAATTTGAAACCTACCAGACGCGGCGCGCTGGAAACGATATTTTTGGCGAGCGCGAGCACCTGAAAGGCGCGGCCGAGCATCTCGGGATGCAGCAGCGTTTGGAGGGCGCGTTTGGCTTTGGGCGAATCAGGTAGCGGCGATTGACCCCAATCGCCGGCCCGCAGGTCGGATGGACCGCTCCCAACAAGTTTGGAGATGATGCCGGTAAGGAAGTGATGTTGATCGGCGAATCCTGCGACACGCAATCCGTTTGCCTCCGCGCGACGGACAATGCTCGTCCAATCGACGTGTATCGTGATGTCCGCGTGACCGATTTGCTCGAAGGGTGAATCGAGATGTCGATGCCGGGCGCGAACCTGAACATCTCTCTGAAATTCATAGCCCGAATGTCCGTAGTCGATGGCAATCACGTAGCCTCGTTCGAGGCTCGCCGAAACACTGTCGATCCAATCAAGTGCCGATTGATTGAGAGCCCCTTCGTCCCTCGACGGCTCGAAAGCCGTCGTTCCTTGGGGCAGCGGACGCTCGACGAACACAAACCCCTCGCCCTCCAGATCGACCAGCTTTTCGATGCCATCACGGATCAAGCGTACTGGCATTGCGTCCAGTAGTTCGTTTGAAAAATGGATACCGGTGAATGGTTCAAGCGAATTTCGCCATTCAATCTTGTTTCGAAATGGTTCCAGAATTTGCGATTGCCGCTCTCGCAAAATCGGAAATGGCTCGATTATTCGGTAGCGCAAAGCTTCGAAGAATTCCGGCGCGCTCTCTTGGGCAGATTGGAGAACGTCGCGCGCAAACTGACCGTCGTGTGCCCCTTGCTCAACAACGACAAAATTGTCGATTTTACCGAGTTGCTCCCAGATCTCAGCGAATTGTGCCAGCATCAGTTGCCCAAAGAGCGGGCCGACGCTGACGTTCGTGAAATAATCACCTTTGCGGCCAATCGCGCAGCGTCCAGAGGAATAGTATCCGTGCTCCGGATGATAAAGCGCCTGTTGCATGAACCAGGCGAATGAGACCGGGCCGTGTTTTTCGATTTCGGCGCGAATCAAGCTGATTAGCGCGAGATTTCCATTCCGCGTATTCAACGTCCAACGCTCAACTCCGAAGTATTCGCGAGCAAGCGCCCAAGGCTCAACGTTCAACTTCTGCGCTCTGAATTGGGCGTTGGACGTTGGGCGTTGAGCGTTGAGCGTTTCGCTCTTAAATTCTTTAGCTTTTGAAACCGACTGCCACATATCTGAGGCCTCCACCGGGCTATCGCTTTCGGCCACCCTGGTATTTGAGACCGTGGTTCTACGTTCCTATTGCCTTAGTTGCAGTACTCGTCGTTGTCTTAGCAGTTTACATCTCCAGTCTGGTCGCCGACCTCAAAGCACAGGCCAGAGCGTTCGACCTGAACCAGCTCGAACAAATGGAATCAGCGAGCGTGATCCTCGATCGCAACGGCAAGATTTTCGGCCAAATCTACGTCGAGAACCGCGAAACTGTTCCCTACGACCAGTTGCCTCCCGATCTTGTTAAGGCTGTCGTCGCAGTCGAAGACGCAAAATTTTATCAGCATCATGGCTACGATTCGTTCGGAATCCTCCGTGCCGCGCTGAAAAATTTGACGGCTGGCCATGTCCGCCAGGGCGCCAGCACTATTACGCAGCAACTGGCCCGCAACAGTTTTTCGCTCAAACAAAAAACTTTCCGCCGCAAGCTGCTCGAGATTTTCCTGGCACAACGGATTGAAGACAACTTCAGCAAACAGAAAATCCTGGAGTTATATCTGAACCGGATCTATTTCGGGGGCGGCCTGTATGGAGCTGAAGCAGCGTCGCGGGGGTACTTTGCCAAGCCAGCCCGTGAAATGTCGCTGGCAGAATGCGCCACACTCGCGGGCCTGATTAAGAGCCCAAACAGATTGTCGCCGTGGACCGATCGCGCGACTTCACGCGAAGCACGCGACTACGCGCTCGATCGGATGCGCGAGATGGGCTTTATCAGCCGGGAACAATTGGCCAATGCGCGAACCCAGGAAATCGTTGTGGGTAGCCGGCAAAACGCACAGGGGCAGACCTACGCAGTGGATTACATCCGCCAGCAGGTGATCGCAGCCGTTGGATGGGATCGTGCAATTAACGAAGGCTATCGGATTCACACGACAATCGATGTCGATCTTCAAAAGGTTGCCGAAGATTCCTTGCGAACCAATCTCGAACGAATAGAACAACGCCCCGATTACAATCACCAGACTTACGCCCAGTATGCAGCATCGTTTCGCAAGGCCAAAGCAAACGGCACGATGTCTGACCAGCCTGCACCTGAATATCTCCAGGGCGCGATCATCGGTCTGGACAATGCAACGGGCGATATTCTGGTGCTGGTCGGTGGACGCGATTTCGAGCACAACCAATTCGATCGCGCGTTGCAAGCTCGCCGGCCTGCTGGGACTGCCATGTTGCCATTTGTTTATGCGGCCGCTTTCGAAAAAGGAATGTATCCCGGATCGCTGGTAGAAGACTCGCCGCTGGATAATCGGGCAGTCATGATCGGTGGCACAACGGGAATTCTTGGCGAATGGGGACCCGAAAGCGCCGAGAATCGGTACGAAGGGGCGATGACGGCCAGACAGGCTCTGGCGAAATCAAAAAATGGCGCAACCGTCCGGATCGGAATGGACGCGGGAATCGATGCAATATTACAGCTTTGTGCTGCGGCGGGCATTCATTCTCCGCTTCGTCCTTATCCAGCTACGTTTCTCGGGAGCAGCGAGGTCACTTTGGCTGAGCTCGCGCTAGCGTACACGATATTCCCAAACGGCGGCTGGCGACCAAACGTGTCGCACATTTTGGAGCGCATCGAGGAAAAGGACGGAACGCTGGTTTGGGACGCGAAACGGGAGAGTATCCGGAAGCTCGTGACAAAACCTGAAACCGCGTACGAAGTGCACTCCTGCCTCGCAGACGCGCTTGAATCAGGGACAGGAAAAGCTGCCTTCACGCAATTTGGTTTGAAGAAAATTCCCGCAGGAGGCAAAACCGGCACCGCATACGACTTCACCGACGCGCTGTTTGCCGGATATGATTCCAATTTCACCTGCGCCGTTTGGGCGGGTTTCGACAAGCCGCAAAAGATTTATCGCGGCGCATTTGGACGCGAACTCGCGCTGCCTGTTTGGGTTGGTATCATGAATGCGATCGCTCAGCGTTATCCAGCCCTGGAAATAAAGCAGCCGACGTCCGCCTCAGGCGGACTGAAGCAGGTCGAGATTTGTTCGAGGTCCGGATTGCTTGCCACTGACAAATGTTATGACGCCGTCAAGACAGCAAATGGCGATACCGTTCAGCGACGTACGACTTACATGGAAATTGGGACGCAATCGCAGGTTCCAACCGAGCCTTGCACTATCCACGGCGAACCACGCGCCCGCCTTGCTCGCTTTTTTTCTTCGAGCGATTTGCCGCGCGCCGCATTGGCTGTGGATCTGAGTGAGGTCGCGCCAATCGCGATAAAAAGTCCAGCGTTATTGGCCGACAAAGATCCTTACAATTCCCTTAAGCCAACATTGAAACCTGAGTCTGCGCCGCAGCCAGCAGCTGAAACTGTCGCAAATCAAAAGACCGACAGCGTACCCGGACCGAGCACAGTGAAAACGGCGAACGTCGGCGGAAGCGGGGCCGGTACTCAAACGGCGGAACCCGCTCCCGAAATCAGGAAAGCAATCCCGGTCCAACCACAGGATAAGAAGCCGGTCGAAATCCGACGTGCAATACCGGTCAAACCGCTGGATCAGAAAGACGAGGATGAGACGCTCTTGAAACCGGCAACGCCTCCCCCGAGCGATCTTGACGAATAAGCTGCTTTAGCCCGCGAATCACGCGAATTGACGCGAATCACGATCACGGAAATAAGGACGGAATGACGACAGCCAAAGACCAAGGCGTGAGTGGCGATTTTTTCGTCATTCCGCATTTCGACAAGTCTCTTTCTTTGGATTATCCGAGTCCATTCAAGCCCTTCGCAACGTGATCTAATGACATTGCAGGGCGCAGATGACTTTCGGTTAACCGTTCTGAATCCCGGTGGGCACGATGCGGAACAGGAGTTTAGCGCCCTGCCTGCGCCAGGCGAGGGAGCGCATCCACCAATCAACTTCCACGCCTTCGCAGCCTGTACAAAGGGAGCCTTTCACCTTGATCCGCGCCGGGCCATCGCAGAGAACACACCGGTTCTTCTGCTTTTGCGCGGCGACTTTCGGGCTTCAGAGCGCGCGCTAACCGACCTGAAGAAACATGGTCGCACTGTCGTTGTGTCGTTAAAGGAGACTGGACTCCATCAAATTGCACAACAGTTATGCAACCGTTCCAGATTATCGCGCTTCATGAAAATTATGGCACAAGCGGATGGATGCATTGCTACGACTCCGGAAGCCGCGGAAATTTATCAGAGCGCTCGCTGGAGCTTGAGGCGGGTAGCTTTTATTCCGACTCCTTATCCTATTGAAGATCAAAGATGGAATTTTTGTGTGGTGCCGGACGAGCAATCCGGAATTTTTGTCGGCACGCGCGAATGGGACCTGCCATCGCGCAATCATTTCGCGGCGCTGCTGGTTGCGCGTCAGCTTTGTGACGCGACGGGCGAACCAGTCACCGTTGTTAATCTGGATGGATATAAAGCGCGGCGTTTACTCGCCGAACTGAAATTTCCGGAGAAAAAACTGCGCGTAATTGAGACGTGGAAATCCTATCCCGATTATCTACGGCATGTGGCGCGGCATAAGATCGTCTTGCAGCTAGATCGCAGCCATGTGCCAGGCCAGGTAGCGGGCGACGCTCTTCTTTGTCGAATCCCCTGTGTTGGTGGCGACGGCGCGATTGAACGAATTGCATTTTCAAAAACTTGCGGCGAAGGCCGGACGATCACGGAGATTGCTTCGATGGGACTCGACTTATTGAAGAACGCCGATTTGCGCGGCGCTATTGTGACCGAATCGGAGCAGGGCGCACTAGAGCAGCTCTCGTTTCAGGCGGTGCGTTCGCAGCTGGCAAAGTTCTTTGCGCAGTTCGCTCAAGGAGAGCGCTAACCAACAAGAGCCTCTGACGCCCGACTCATGAGCCTGAAAAAGTACCCGTAAGTGCGCTCGCCAAGCGATCCGGCTCAGGCGACCAGACGCGCGATTTCCTCGTAAAGTTCGGAACCATCTGACCAGAACGCACAGAGCTGCGTCGTGATAAAACCGGTGATCGCAGCCCAAGGCTGACTGGGTTTACTTTCAGGTGCTGGCCCGGCGGAGCGGTACGTTTCGAGCGCCATTACTGCAGACGACTGGTTTCCGTAACACGGCTATCGGTGAACACGCGCTTATTGAAAACACCACCAGCAACTTCAACACGACCACCGGTTCGCTGGCTCTGTCCAGCAACACGTCTGGCGGGAGCAACACCGCGGTCGGTGTCTCTGCTCTCTTGAGCAACGTATCCGGTTCCAACAACCAAGGCTTTGGCCAGGGAGCACTCAGGTTCAGCACGGGTAGCAACAACATCGCCATTGGCCGCGAAGCCGGCGCTAGCGAGACTACGGCCAATAACGTTATTTCCATCGGCTCCCCAGGCGATGGTACTTGCCTTCGACGCAAGTGACAGATGCTTTATCGGCAACATTCGCGGGGTTCAAGTAGGGAATGTCGATGGCATAAATGTCGTCGTAGACTCCGACGGCCAGCTCGGCACGACGAACTCCTCGCGGCGCTTTAAGAAAGACATTAAACCGACGGATCAAACCAGCGAAGCCATCCTGGCGTTCAAACCGGTCACGTTTCATTACAAGAACCAGTACACCAAAAAGGCCGAAAACACGCCCCAATTTGGTTTGATTGTGGAAGACGTGGCCGAGGTAAATCCCGACCTGGTGGTGCGCGACGCTGACGGCAAGCCTTTCACCGTGCGCTACGATGCGGTCAACGCGATGTTGCTCAACGAGTTCCTTAAAGAGCACAAGAAAGTCGAGGAACAACAGACCAACATCACGCAACTAAACTTCAAAATGGCGAATCAGGCGGCGATCATCGCTGAGCAGCAAAAAGGAATGGAGGCTCTCACGGCCCAACTGAAAGAGCAGGCCGCACAAATCCAAAAAGTGAGCGCCTAATTAGAGGTGAGCAAGCCAGCCGCGCAAGTGGTGAGTTACGGCCAATAGGACCGCGACGTCAGATCCGACGCGTCTCTTTGGTGAGCGCACGCGCCTCGCGTGCGCTCACCAAACCTAAATCAAAAGATAATCTCGAAGAGCTTAATGCCGTTCCATTTTCCCGGGTGGTTCGGATCGAACGATGTGCTGTCCACCCAGGTTCCGTAACGGGCCGGCGCCCACGGATTGAGCATCTGGAACGGGTTACGGCCATCGCTAAATCCTCGCGGAATCACTCCTTCTACCGCAGGGCGTTGTAAAAGAGGCGGCGGAGTGGCCATCGCGCGCACTGGTTTTTGCCGACCAATTGGTGCCCTGAATTCTTGTGCCGAAGCGGTTGTAACCAGCGCGGCTAGCATTGCGATCATTAGTGTTTTCATGTTTTTTCCTTTCGTTCGCGGCGTGCAAATCCTTGCCCGTCACAACGCCTGCCCACATTATATAGTTCGATGGACTACCTTGAAAAGGCCGGACGTGTCCTGGACATAGAAATTTTTGAGCTCAAGCGGTTGCGGGAACGTCTGGGCGAAAATTTCTCTCGAGCCATTGAATTGATAAAGGAGACGGTCGATGCGCGGGGCAAAGTCGTGGTTGTTGGAGTCGGTAAGTCTGGAAACATCGGGGCAAAGATCGCGGCCACACTTACCAGCACGGGATCACCGGCGGTGGTGCTCGATTCCTCGAACG
>DASTZJ010000025.1:0-3196 GCA_035764345.1 Candidatus Udaeobacter sp. | reverse complement strand
ATTACTGGTGTTGACCGACCTTAGTCGCACGCTGCGCGAGGAGGAACGTCGCGCATGGCAGCGCCTTGTGCGTGTCCTGGGCCATGAAATGAATAACTCGCTGGCGCCAATCAAATCACTCGCCGCCAGCTTGGAATCCCTGCTGAGACGCGACCCTCTTCCAGCAGATTGGAAAGATGATGCGAGTGCCGGATTGAACTCTATCGCGTCGCGGGCCGATTCGCTCAGCCGTTTTCTGCAAGCATACACTCGCCTGACAAAGCTTCCGCCGCCCCAAAAACAAAATGTGGATCTTGGCAAACTGGTTCAGCGCGTCGTGGACCTGGAACCGAGGCTCAACGTGAAAGTCATGCCGGGTCCGAAAGCAGCGATTCGGGCAGACGCAGCGCAGATTGAACAAGCGTTAATCAATCTTGTGCACAACGCGGTTGATGCCGCCCTTGAAACGCACGGCGAAGTTGCGATCGGATGGCGCGAGAAAGAAGATGCGGTCGAGATCTTTGTTCAAGACGAAGGTCCCGGAATTATGAATCCCGCGAACCTTTTCGTGCCGTTTTTCACCACGAAGCCCGAGGGCTCCGGAATTGGTCTGCCGCTAAGTCGTCAGATCGCCGAGGCCCATGGAGGATCGTTGGCGCTAATGAATCAGGAAAGCGGCAAAGGTGCGGAAGCTTTGCTGTGCCTACCGCTCTAATCACTTTCGCCAGGACAGTCCCAAAGTTGGGACGGGGCCGTCCCACAACCGAACTGTTCGAGGCGCAGCTACGATTCACTCAATAAAGCTAAGTCCTTCTTCTAGCGCGCGTTGTGACGTCCTTTTGCCGAGTTGGCACAAACATTGCAGTAATTGCTGCCAACAAACAGAAAGGAAATATGAAGCCGATCTCTATAACTGTTGGCAAAAGCAACAGGTTCCCGCTGATTGATTGCAATTATCGCCCGATGACGCTCGACGGGTATCGGGGACGATGCGTCAGATCCGCGGCGCCGCGTTTTTGGAATATCAGCGCTCAGTATTTTCGAAACGAAGCGCGACACGATTTTCTCTTCGAAGCAGTTTTTTTCGTAGTCATCGTCATCACCGCTGCCGCGCCGTTAGTAAGCGCGGCAAATGCAGTGATGGAGCTCTGTCGGACATTTGGTCAGCTTTAATCCAACTGTGGTTCCTCAACGAAAAGCAAAAGAAGAAACAATTGTGCGGCCGGCCAGATTCGCGTCCAATCTTTCCTCGATGGACGTGCCGCGCGTAGGCATAGCAGCGAAGAAGCGTAAGCGCCGCATCATTATTATCGCCGTCTCAGCGCTTGGGTTACTTGTCGCGACGATAGGCATCTCGCGATTGAAACCGGCAGTGCCAAGCGTCGATCGTTCTACCGTCTGGATCGATACCGTTAAACGCGGCCCAATGACGCGTCAGGTGCGCGGCCTGGGTACGCTCGTTCCCGAAGATATCCGTTGGATTCCGGCAAACACGGAAGGAAGCGTAGAGAAAATTTTGATCTGGCCGGGAACAAAAGTCGAACCCGGTGACGTTATATTAGAGTTGACCAGCCCTGAATTGGAACAGAGCGCGCACGATGCGGAATCAAAAGCGACCGCAGCGGAGGCAGAGCTTACGACTATGCGGGCGACTTTGCAGCGCGAATTGCTCGATCAGGAATCGAAAACAACCGCGGCGCACTCTGCATATGAGCAGGCGAAAATGGAGCGCCAAACGAACGATCAGTTGGCAAAGAACGGTCTTGTCGCCGATCTCGTTTACAAAACTTCGAAGATTAAAGAAGAGGAATGCCAGAAGAGCGATGAGATCGAGCAAAAGCGCCTGGCATTTGCGCGCGATTCGATCGAGCCGCAGCTGGCCTCGAAACAAGCCGCAGTCGATCAAGCGAAGCAACTGGCGAAACTGAAGCTCGACCAGGTTGAAGCGTTACACGTGAAAGCCGGAATGTCTGGCGTGTTGCAGCAATTGCCGGTGCAAATCGGCCAGCGACTCAAGGTCGGCGACAATCTCGCGCGTGTCGCGGACCCAACTAAGCTGAAGGCGCAGGTCAAAATCGCTGAAACCCAGGCGAAGGATATTCAGCTCAAACAGAAAGCGGTAATCGACACTCGCAATGGTACGGCGAATGGTCATGTTACGCGCGTCGATCCAGCAGTGGAGCAGGGAACTGTAACCGTCGAGGTCGCCTTCGATGAGCCGCTGCCGAAGGGCGCGCGACCCGATCTCAGCGTGGATGGAACAATCGAGCTCGAACACCTCGATGACGTCGTTTTTGTGGGCCGTCCAGCATTCGGCCAGGAGAACAACACGGTCGGAATGTTTAAGCTCGTCAACGGCGCCTCGGAAGCTGTCCGCACTCCGGTGAAGCTCGGAAAGAGCTCGGTGAACACGATTGAGATTCTAAGCGGTTTGCAACCCGGAGATCAGGTCATTCTCTCCGATACCAGCGCCTGGGATTCGCACGACAGGATTCGACTCAACTAATCAGCAATCAACAATCAAGATCATGAACAACGGATCAGATCCTCTTATACAACTAAGTAGCGTGACCAAGGTCTTTCTCACTGACGAGGTAGAAACACATGCGCTATCCGGAATCCACCTCGACATTCGACCCGGCGAATATGTTTCCATAGCTGGACCGTCGGGCTGCGGCAAGACGACTTTGCTGTCAATTCTCGGCCTGCTGGACACTCCTTCTGACGGCAGCTACTCGCTAAAGGGACACGAAGTTGCCAATCTTTCGTTCGCAGACCGGGCGCGCATCCGCAATCGCGAAATCGGTTTCATTTTTCAAAGCTTCAACCTGATCGGGGATCTCAGTGTCTTTGAGAACGTCGAGTTGCCGCTGACTTATCGCGGAATGGGCGCCGGTGAGCGCAAGTCGTTTGTCACCGGAGCTCTGGAACGCGTTGGCATGGCGCACCGCGCAAAGCACTTGCCAAGTCAGCTCTCCGGCGGCCAACAGCAGCGCGTCGCTGTCGCCCGGGCGCTCGCAGGCAGGCCGGCCATTCTCCTGGCGGACGAACCAACCGGCAACCTTGATTCACGCAACGGCGAAGCGGTGATGCAACTGCTCAAGGAATTGCACGAGAGTGGGGCCACCATTTGCATGGTTACACATGACGAGCGCTTCGCTCAGCATGCCGATCGCACAGTTCACTTATTTGATGGCCGTGTCATTGAAGACAGAAT
>DASTZJ010000024.1:0-8966 GCA_035764345.1 Candidatus Udaeobacter sp. | reverse complement strand
GATTTACGGCCGATCGGGTGCGAAGTGAGCGTTCTGCCGCGTGCGCATGGCTCGGCCATTTTCCAGCGCGGGGAAACTCAGGCGGTTGCACTCGCTACGCTGGCGCCGATCGAGGAAGCGCAGATGCTCGATGCCTACGGCGGCGGAGAACAATCGAAGCGGTTCATTCTGCACTACAATTTTCCACCATTTAGCGTTGGTGAAACGGGACGGACAGGCGGACCCGGTCGGCGCGAGATCGGTCATGGCGCGTTAGCGGAGCGCTCGCTGGAACCGGTTGTGCCAAACGAAAACGATTTTCGTTACGCCATCCGCATCTCGAGCGAGATCATGGAATCAAATGGATCGACCTCCATGGCAAGCGTATGCGCTGGAACGCTGGCGCTCATGGATGCGGGTGTGCCGGTGAAAACGCCGGTTGCTGGAATCTCGATCGGGCTCGTGACTGAGGGCGCCGACGTCCAATCCGCCTCGGGCGAAAAACGCTACGAATTGCTGACCGACATCATCGGCTCTGAGGATCATTTTGGCGATATGGATTTCAAGCTTTGCGGAACGGACGCGGGCGTCACCGGTTTTCAGCTGGATCTGAAGCTCCCTGGGATCAACCACAAGATCATGGGAGAAGCGATCCAACGCGCGAAAGAGGCGCGCACGAAAATTCTCGGCATCATGGGCAGCGCACTGGAGAAACCGCGAGCGGAGTTGTCGAAGTACGCGCCGCGGATTGAGACGATTAAGATTAATCCAGAGAAAATCGGAGCGCTCATCGGCCCGGGCGGCAAGACCATTAAGGGCATTGTGGCGGAGACAGGCGCTGAAATTAATATTGAAGACGATGGCTCGGTGCACATTTATGCCACCAGCGGTGAGAGCATGGCACGCGCGAAGGAAATTATCGGTGGCATGACGCGCGAAATCGAGATCGGGCAGACCTATCAGGGACGCGTAGTATCGACGAAGGAATTCGGCGCGTTTGTGGAAGTTTTCCCGGGCAAAGATGGGCTCGTGCACATTTCCGAGCTCGCGGATTTCCGCGTGAAACGGACCGAAGACGTTGCCAAAGTCGGGGACATCATTTGGGTCAAGTGCATCGGCATCGACGACAAAGGCCGCGTAAAGCTTTCGCGCAAGGCCGCGCTGAAAGAACGGGCGGAAAAAGAAACCGGAGAGGCCGCTTAGCCCGCAAGAGCTAATGGGTCACATAAGTTGACTCCTCTGGTCAACGAACTCTATCCGAGGTGCTCGCTTTGCTGGGGATGACAGATCTAGGCTGCGGTCATTGTTGCCAGCAGCCGCGCCTGATGTTGGGTTGACGACAGAGCGATCTTCCCGGTGCAAGTCCACCAGGGCGGATTCGTCCTATGGCGAACGGGACGGTTGCGCTACATTACAAACGCAGCTGCCAACTATGATTACCCCCACGCGACTCTCCTATGGCGTCCTCGCTGCTGCGATTATTCTTGCAGGTCTTCTGCATCTTGGCGTGCCGTTATTGGTCGTCCTGTTTTCCTACTTTGCGTTGCGTCAGCTTTATTTTCTCACGAAAAGCAAATGGCTGGCGTTGATTCTGTTTGGTGTTGTCGTAGCCGGGATTGCCACAGGAGCGGTGTTTCTTACTCGTGCGGCCATTCTGGCGTTGCCGGACGTTGCTGACACTTCTATTCCCTCAGCCAGCGCCTGGGCGCAGAAGCGCCAGATCGAGTTACCATTCACTGATTTTGAAAGTCTCAGACAAGTTGTGGTCGACACGCTTGGACAGGAAGCCAATTACTTGCGAAACGTCGCTAATTTTGCCAGAAGCACGACGACCGTGCTGGTTTTCTGCGTGCTTGGAATCGTCGCAGCTGCGAGCCTCTTTTTCAAAACTGGCCTCGACCCGTACCGGGGAACGCATCGGGTGAAGAACAATCTTTACTCGATTTGCTGCGATGAAGTTTCCACGCGATTCCGCGATTTCTATCGCAGCTTCGCCACGGTCATGGGCGCGCAGATCATGATCTCGTTGATCAATACGATCTTAACCGCGATTTTCGTTGTGGCAGTGCGCCTGCCGCACGCGCCCCTTCTGATTGCAGCCACGTTTCTCTGCGGTCTTGTGCCTATCGTCGGCAACTTGGTCAGCAATACGATCATTGTTTTCGTCGCGTTGACGGGGTCTTTGAAATTGGCAATTGGAGCTCTGGTTTTTCTGGTGGCGATTCACAAGCTCGAGTATTTGCTGAACAGCAAAATCATCGGAGACCGGATTCGGAACCCGGTGTGGCTGACGTTGATCGCGCTAATCATCGGCGAGCGGCTGATGGGCATTCCCGGCTTGATCCTCGCGCCGGTCGTACTGAATTATCTGCGCGTGGAAATGCTGACTGTGGAAGTGCGGCCGGAGCGGGAAAAAATTGAATTGGCTGAATCACCTGCTCGAGAAAGCTTTCGAAGTTAAATCGACGAAGATCCCTCCGTTGTTTCCCTTTTGTCATTCCGAGCTAAGTCGAGGAATCTCTCATTTTAGAACAACTCCGATTGCGCCATGAAAGCTGGTTTTCTTGAGAAACTAATCGAGCGACTCGGGCGCATTGGGCCCGAAGACGTTCAAAATTACTTCCTGCGCCTGGCCCAGGAAAAAGGTTTTCTGGAAACCGTTTTCAATGCGATCCATGAAGGCATCATTGTGACCGATTCAAAGGGTCGGGTCACTTATTTGAACGATGCGGCCTGTAGATTGTTTGGACTGGACGTGGCAGACGCTATCGGTAAACGGCTCGACGAACGTGTTCGCGGCCTCGAATGGGACTCGCTTACCCAAAGTGGGGGACCGGTCAGTCGCGACATAGAAATTTTTTATCCGGAAAATCGTTTCATCAATTTTTACATCGTTCCGTTGCTGATCGAGCATCGCGAAGCAACGGAACCTGCAGGAGATGGTGGTGGGGCAAGACCAGCGATTCCAGCTATAGCGGGGCAGGTTGGGCACGTCATGATTCTGCGCGACATCACGGAGAGTCGGCGCACAGCTCAGCAAACCATAGAGTCAGAGCGCTTGAATGCGCTTACGTTGCTCGCAGCCGGCGTGGCGCACGAAATTGGCAATCCGCTCAATTCGCTGCACATCCATCTACAATTGATGGAACGCAAGGCACAGGAACTGGACCACAATGCCAAGGCAGAACTTCAACAATCGATTGATGTCGCCCGTTCCGAAGTCCGCCGGCTCGATTCCATTGTTACCCAGTTCCTGCGTGCGATTCGGCCGTCGCGGCCGAGGCTCCATCCGGAGAATGTGAACACGATTGTTGAGGAAGCGGTGCGCTTTTTCACTCCCGAAATTCAAGACCGCGACATTGTGGTCGAACAGGAACTGCGCGCGGACCTGCCTTTGCTTCAACTGGACCGTGAGCAGATGAAGCAGGCGTTTTATAACGTCATCAAAAACAGCCTCGAAGCGATGATGCGCCATGGCACCTTGTGCATTCGCACCGACCTGGACGACACACACGTAATGGTCAGTTTCGTCGATACCGGCGGCGGTATGTCGCCAGAAAATTTGAGCCGCGTATTCGAGCCCTACGTCACAACCAAACCCTCCGGCACTGGCCTAGGATTGTTAATCGTTCGTCGCATTGTGCGAGAACATGGCGGAGAACTCTCCATCGAAAGTGGCCAGGGCAAAGGTCTGACCCTTACGATTCGATTGCCATACGTCGAGAAGCGCATTCGAATGTTGGAGGCAGGAGAAAGCAAAACGCCACTTCAAGCAGCGGCGGCTTCTTAGCCATGGAGCTAAACGTGATAGCTGGAAGCCCGTAAGCCTTGAGTCAGCACGAGACGCTGTTAATCGCCGCCAAATCCTTTTTTCAACCATCCTTCGAACTGATGAAAGAGAAGGCGAAGGTAGGCTCCGGGCGATTGCTTGAAGAGTTCGATAATGCGCGGACTCAGATCTTGCCCGGGGTCGTCGATCGTTCCGAACAGACGCACATTGGTCCATAGATAGCCGCCCTGCTTGCGACTAAAGACTTCCTCAGGATTTGGCAACCAATCGAGATATTCACGGGTAAGCCCAAGTCTGATCGTGCCGCGCAAACGACGCTGCTCGGTCGACATTTCTCCCTCGATCCGGAATTTTCCTCGCTCTTCGATAGCAATGTTCTCGATGTCAATCTTCGGATATTTCCATCTAAAGCTGAGCGAACACTCATTCAGCGCTAAATGTTCGAACGCTTTCTTCCGTGCAAGCTCTGCAAGCTTTTCCAGAACGGGAAGGTTGTCGATTCGCCCGTCACTGACGCCCAACGAACCTTCGCCGGAAGAGCTTTCCAGCTTCGGATCCTTTCCGGCCCAGTGAAGATCGCCGAATGCGCTGCCGGCCAAATGCTCCTTCCATTCAGCAGGCAGCCAGGAGCGAATTGCGACCTGATTGAAGTTCGCTCTCAAATCGACGCTCTTATCCTTGCCGATGCCAGCGTTTGCTTGGGCGCGAATGCTTTCGGCGCTGCTCGAATTTGATGCCAGATCGATATCGTAAAGCGTGAGCAGCGTTTTTGTGATGAGAAGATGCGCGCGGCGGAGATCCAGATCGGGAAGCAAAGCCATCTTCAGTCTTCCGCCGGTGGCAGAGTATTCAAAATCGGGACCATCAGGCGTAATCAGCAGTTTTGTTCCGAAAAATCCGGCCCGCTCGCCGCGAAATCGCCAGGTTATGTTGGCCTGTGACGTTTCGATCCTCTTCAAATACACCCTGTTTGGCAAAAGAATGGCGAACCATGGCTTGGGTGCTACCGCTTCAGGGTGCGCTTTGTAAATCTGGATCTCAACGTCCCCTGATTGCACGCGCACGTCGGCGAACCTCCACTGCCGCACGAAGACGCCCAACGGATCAAACTTTGCCGTGATGCCGTGAGCATCGAGTGACTTCATTGCTTTCTCTCCATCCAGCGCCTCGAAACTCTCGGTTTGCGCGGTGAACGCGCTCGTGCGTCGGATCGCCGAGTAGCGACCCCGAGGGAAATGCAAGCCTTTCGCCGTCTCATTTTCTATCGCTGTGCGGAATGCGTCGCTCTCGATGTAGTGGGTTAGTAGAGAGCTGTGAAAGACCGCTATAGCTACCCCGGTCGCGATCAGAAAAAAAATCGCAACCGCCGCCCAATGGATCAGCAGTCTTCTTCGCACGAAGGCGAGGTTACAATGTTAAATCGTTAAATTGGGAATCCGTTTTAACTCGCCTGAGGCGGCTAACGAATCACGAATCACTGGGCCTTACCCATCATCCCCAGTTGCGCAAAGAGAAATGAGTAAATGTCGGCTAATTGTTTGATGCGCTCGTTCAGAGCAGTGCCAATGCCGTGACCAGCACTGGTGCTCGTCCGCAATAGAATCGGATTCTCAGATTTGTTCGCTTCATCAAGTCGCGCGACCATTTTGCGCGAATGATACGGCGCAACTCGCCCGTCGTTGGCGCCGGTCATCATCAGAATGGAAGGATATTTCGTTCCATCGACAACGTGATGGTATGGCGAATACGCATAAAGCGCCTTGAATTGGTCCGGGTCTTTCACAGTGCCGAATTCGGTGACGTTGAACGCGCCATTTGGCGCAAGCTCCACGCGAAGCATATCGTAAATTCCGACCTGGGACACAACCGCCCGCATCAAGTCGGGATGCTGAGTGATCATTGCGCCCATCAGGAGGCCGCCATTACTTCCACCTTGGATCGCCAGCTTTTCCGGGCGCGTGTACTTTTCTCTGATCAAATATTCGGCCGCAGCAGCGAAGTCGTCGAACACGTTTTGCTTTTTGGTGAGATTACCGGCCTTGTGCCAGCCTTCACCGAACTCGCCACCGCCTCGAATATTTGCCACCACATACATGCCGCCGTGATCGAACCAAAGCCGGCGCGTAAATTCGAAGTTTGGCGACATGCTGATTCCGTAGCCGCCGTAGCCGAAAAGCAGTGTTGGGTTCTGCCCGTCGCGTTTCATCCCCTTGCGGAAAATGATATTGAGCGGAATCTTCGTGCCATCCTTTGAGGTTGCGAGTTCGCGCGTCACTTCGATATCGGCAAATGAGACGGGCGACGTGTTGCGCAGCGCCGTTTTCACAGGCTCGGTTTTTCCCTTCGCACAATGGAACCAGGCTGCCGGTTCGGTGTAACTCTGGTCGCGAAATAGAAGAGAGGCATCCTCGAGGGCGACCATTTCCTGGACAGCAGATATTTTTGGGATCGGAATGATTGTTTCGCCTTTGCCGTCCAAACCGAAGCGGCGAATTTGGGATGGACCACCAAGCAAATCGCCAATGTACAGGGCGCCGTTTGTGGGCACGACTTGTTGGATAACCGACTCGCCCTTCGGAACAATCTCAACGGCTTTGCTTAATTCGGGCGTCTGGAGCGGCAGACGGAGGACTTTTCCGCGTGGCGCGGCGTTACGCGACAGCAGATACAGCGCGTTATCGCGTCCGAGGCGCGCGGCTTTGATCTGATCGCTGAATTGCGCGATCTGCTTCCAAGTTTTGTCTGGCCCGAGCAGATAATATGCGAACTCCCCACCATCGCCATTGGCAACGGTGGCGAGAATGTATCGGCCGTCGTGCGAAGCTTCCAAAACGATCTCTGCAATCCGCGGAAAGTCTTTTCCGATAGAGTAAGTATCCTCCGTGTCGGGCGTACCGAGTTTGTGAAAATAGACCTGCTGATAAAAGTTCAGGTCAGCTTCAGGTCGCTCACCTTTTCTGGGAAACCGCGTGTAATAGATTCCTGTGCCGTCGGCGTTCCATGCTGCACTGCCGCCCGCCGTCGGATATTGGACGTGGGCGATCGTATCCGGCAGCGCTTTGTCCGTGGCAGTCTCGTAAAAGTGGAGCGTGCCGTCTTCACTTCCGCCCTTGGAAAGCGACACTGCGACATACTTGCCATCCAATGACGGAACAAACCAATCGATCGCAGTCGTGCCTTTGGCGTCCATCACGTTTGGATCGAGCACTACTTTCTCTGATTTGAGATCATCGGCCGACGCGAGCGTCACCAGCAATGGTTGCTGTTTTGGCGGCTGGAATTTCATCGCGAACAAAATTCCCGGCCGTGAGACAAGCGAAGAATAACTCGGCGAAGTCTTCGCGTACCACTCGGTCAATTGTTTCTCAATTGCCACCCGGTCCGGCAATTTGTCGAGATATTGGCGGGTTCGCTGATTCAGCGCGTCCGACCACGACTTCACCTGTGGGTCGTTATCTTCTTCAAGCCATTGATACGGGTCTTCGACACTTACGTCCTGGTATTTGGTGGAGACAGGTTTCTTTGGAGTCTCTGGCGCTGGTTCGACAGAGCGCAGATTGCCCAGGGCAAGTCCACTAACCACGCCGACCAGAAACAGGAAACGATTCGATCTCATGAGTACGAGAAAAGCCGGGCGCGTTACTTGCAAGATCGGTTACTTAACGTGTACCTGGGATCGCCGATACCGGAGTGACCAAAGCATATTTTGGATCTCTCACCTGCTTGCGGATGGCTGCGAAAAGCCTCTTTATTCCCGTCAGACTCACATGATTCGCGATGAAGGATGGGATAAAGCCACCAGTGTCGGTGTAAATGGAATAGGTGGCGCGAGTCTTGGTTACGCCCTCGGGCTCAAGCAGCCATTTGCCCTCGCAAAGTTTTACGCGCACTACGTCTTTCTTTTCTGGCGGTCCGAGTTCATTCGCCGGCGACCAATGACTCATAAAAACGAGACCATCAGGCGCGCGCCACGATTCCTTCCAGACCCGCAGCGTGTAATCGCGATCCGCGCAAACTTTTGGCGAGAGTCGTTGATATCCAACGATTGAATCGCCATCCCGTCTGATTAGCTGGCACTCGGTCACGGAAGGCATGAACTTTGGATAATTCTGGAAGTCATCGATCACCGAGCACACAGCATGAGTGGGCGCATCAATTGGGCCGATAGCTTTGAACTCCTTGAGTGACGAGCCTGGATGCGGCCGACTATAGATCGCAACGTCCTTATCGCGAACGGCCAGTTTCCAGTCGCTGTCCTTATTGACCGACTCTTCAGAAGCGAAGACGGTTGGCGAACCAGCGAGAAAGAGCGATATCAAAGCGGGGAAGATCCGCTGGGGCATCGGCGATGATACATCAATTCCTCCGCATGGCTATGTTTCTTTCGCCGTTGCCCATTCGAGCGCAACTTCGAGAAGGCGTTGACGGCCGCGCACGGGAATACTTGATACTGGAGAAAGTCCAGCATCTAGCATCTAGTATCCAGCATCGGCAAATGAACCTACAGCCCACCGTCCTCATTGTTGATGACGAAAAGCACACTCGTGACGGGTTGCGAAGTCTGCTTGAGAACGATTACGATGTGTACGTGGCTGCGGACATTGCGGGCGCCATCGATGTGCTAGAGCGCGAGCAGATCGATCTCCTTCTCACCGATCTGCGTCTCGGCAGCGAAGATGGAATGACCTTGATCGATCGCGCGTTGAAAATGCCGCGCCCCCCTGCCTGTATCATGATGACGGCCTACGGGTCGGTCGATGTCGCGGTCGAAGCGATGAAACGCGGCGCCTACGATTTCGTAACCAAGCCGCTCAACCTCGATAAAGTGGAATTGCTGATCGCACGCGCCGTGCAAGGCCGCAAGCTCGAGCAGGAAAATCGCGCGCTTCGAGAACAAGTCGACGAACGTTACGGCGTCGAGAACATCTGGGGAGACTCGGCAGCGTTGCATGAAGTGCTCGACACGATTCGGCAGGTCGCGCCCTCGTCGGCCAATGTGCTGATCGAAGGCGACAGCGGGACAGGCAAGGAATTGGCTGCACACGCCATTCATAACTTGAGCCGGCGCAACAAGGCGAAATTCGTGGCGGTGCATTGCGCAGCGCTTTCTCCACAACTTCTGGAGAGCGAGTTGTTTGGTCATGAGAAAGGCGCGTTCACCGGCGCATATGAACGGCGCATCGGCCGATTCGAGCAG
>DASTZJ010000023.1:0-19988 GCA_035764345.1 Candidatus Udaeobacter sp. | reverse complement strand
GTGGTCGGTTCCAGCGCCTTCGCGAGCGGAATCGTATCGGCGTAATTATCAACACCATGAAAGCGTACGCGTGCGGCGCCAGACAGCGGAACCGCCCGGTCGAGAACGTCCCGCAACGGAAAACCCTTCCAGACAGCGTTGCTGATCAGGCCCGCATCCAAACCATTGCTAATACACATCAACGTTGTTTCCTGCTCCTTCATTTCGAATTCCATTAGGTCGTCGAAACGCCACGTAGCTGCGTTCTTCACAAGCCCGCCTACTTCAAGGTGCCAAAGATCTGCATCCACCCGCGGATCGACCACGTTCTTGGTCACGCAATAAAACAACTCGTTAGGCGTGATCGGCTGGACGATGCGGCCCTTGTACTGCGTGCCGTCATAGCTGAACGTCGCAGCACGATAAAGCTTGCGAGCCAATGCAATCCCGCCACCTGTTACTGCAGCTCCGATCGCACCCAGAACAAAAGCACGCCGGCCGATCGCCGGACTGAATTCTTTGGTAGAGACATCGGGCTGCGATGTCCGGACGGCCCAGCGGTCCGTCCCTACCATCAGGAATCGAAGACCAGCTACCAGTGTTCGTTCGAAGACAAAAACGCAGAGCGCAAAACCGACTAGCGTGACCAGACGCGCCGCGCCGATGGGCAGGCCAATGTAACTCGTGCCCAAAACCGGCCAGAGCGCGATTGCAAACACAATGATCGGCAACAAAACGAAGATCGAGATGGTCCAAAGCGCTGAAGCTCGCGCAGGATTGCGCCGCAAAAACAATCCAAAGATCGCTCCGGCAATTGCGCCAACGATGAGTTGCCCAGCGATCGTCGATCCAACGCCGAGCTGTTTGAGGTGATTATACCCGCCGACCTTGCCCATAAGGGAAAGGAACGGACCGGGCGGGATGAAAACAGAAAGACGATCGCCAATAATCACCAGCGGTGTGGCCGCGCCCAGCACGGCGAGCAACAGCATCACAGCTGTCATCACGATTCCGGCGAGCAATCCGGCAAGGAGTCCAACCAAGACCGCTTTTCTTCTGCTCATGGCAGTTATCGATCCTACTGACTTCGCACCACAAGGGAATCAAATTGCAAGCTTCCGAAAAGCGAATTTCCCATCAAACTTGACGATTTGCCTCCCTAGGGATTTTCATTTGATGCGCACCATTACATAAGCGTCCACGAACTCTCCGTCGCGGCACGCATATTTGCGAAGCGTGCCTTCGATCTCGAATCCGAATTTACGATAGAGCGCAATCGCAGGCTCGTTGTCCGTGAAAACCGTCAGCTCGATTCGCGCGAGGTTCAGCCATTTCTCGGCTAGATCAATCACCGCCCGCATCATCGCCACGCCGACGCCTTTGCCCTGCCAATCGTCGCGAACCATCATCCCGATCTCGCCCTTGTGGTTGACTCGCGGTCTCGAAGACGTATGCAGGCCAATCACGCCGATGACCTCGCCGTCAATGACGGCGACCAGAATGTGATCGCCCTCTCCGCTTTTGGTCAGTTGCTCACGAACCGATTCGAGGCTGCGGTAAGGCATTTGCAGCGTGTTGCGGACGACCAGCGGCGCTGTATAACACTTCCAGATAGCTTCGGCGTCCGATGGCCCAGCTTTGCGTATGGCGATCTCCATAATCAATTCATGTTAGTCGCCGTCCACCGACCGCAGATCCTTCGCTCGATCCAATCGCGAGCCCAACGGTCGCCGGCAAGCGTTGTTTCCAGGATTCGATCAAGGCGATGAAAGGCATTTGACCGGCTCATCTGGGCTCTTTGCACTAGCAAGGATCTTTCTTACCCGCTCCACTACCATTGCGGATGTAACCTGCTTCATGCAGGCGTGATCAAACGGGCATTGGCTCAGGCGACGGTAATTGCACGGCGAACACGACAGATCCACGCGCACCACCGACTCCGGTCGCTCGTACGGCCCGATGTGAACCGGGTTCGTCGGGCCGAAGACACTGACCATCGGCTTGCCAAGCGACGCAGCGAGATGCATGGAGCCGGAGTCGTTGGTGACGGCTACCTCGGCACGTCGAATAAGCGCCGCCAAGTCTGCCGGCGTTGTTTTCCCGGAAAGATCGCATGTTCCAGGTGCCGCGGCGGCAATTTGTTGGCATCGGGACTGGTCGCGCGTCGTTCCAGCAAGAGCGACGGCAAATCCATCCTGAAGAAACTGCCGCGCAACACCTGCGAATCCTTCAATGGTCCAATGCTTGGTCTCCCAGATTGTCCCAGGAACTAAAACAACAAGCGGCTTGGATGCGGGGACACCGTGCTCCTCAAGCAATCGTTCTGTATTGCGCACAGTTTCGGCTGAAAGGTGAATAGCGAGATCGGGTGGGTCGTCATCGAGACCAAGCAGCGGCGCGACCCACAGGTAGCGATCGATTGCGTGAACATCGAGCGTCGGAATGGGGATGCGATGCGTGTAAGCGATCCATGAACCTTCGCGCGCACCGCGCCACCCATGGTTCGGTACGTTTCTGAGATCGTGCTCGGCAGAAATTGTGCGCGCACGTTTGATGGGTCGATCAAATCCGATTCGCACAGACGCTCCACTGAGAAGAGAAAAGAAGGCCGAACGCACCTGACCATGCATGTCGATCACCAAATCATATTTGGCACCACGAATTTGTCTGAGCAGTTCAAGGAACGCGCGCGCAGCGCGCCATCTGCGGCCGCGCTTCGAGAAATCGCGTCTAGCAAAAAGAACGACATTTGAAAGCGCCGGATGACAACGCACGATCTCGGCGTTCTCCGGCGTGATCAGCCAATCAATCTGCGCGCGCGGATAACGCGCGCGCAGCTTTACCAGCACAGGGATCGTATGCACGACATCGCCGAGTGCCGAAGGTTTGATCAGCAATATCCGCGAGAATTCCGCGGATCGCAGCGCTAATGCGTCGAGATTCTTTTTCTGTGAGGTTTTAATCTGACCGTTCAATTACCGAAAGTAAATCAAACTGGGCACCGCGGGCAAGCCAGGCGCGTTCCCATGTAGCCTGCTTGTGCCGAGGCGATTTCTCATATCATCCATTCGCACGTCCACGCAGCTACAGCTCCCTAGCCGAGCTCTTAGCCCGCCTGTTTTTCGCCTGACAGCACGCCACGGAGTTTTTTCATCCATGCGGAAAACCGATGCCGGTTCTGCTCGCGCCGCACCACTGCCTCGCTTGTAACCCAGTTGAACTGAATGACGCGGCGCGGGCCTGAGAACGGCTTGTGGCCGTGCCAGGAATTATTGCTGCGGCGAAACGCAAGCAGTGTGCCTTCAGTTGGCGGAACTTCGAGAATGACGTCTTCCAGATTCGTCCCGGATCGCAACAACCTAAGCTGGCCACCGGACGATTCCCAAGCCGAATTCATATAAACAAGAATGGTGATGATCTTGGTCTCAGAATCGGTGTGGATCTTGCCATCTTTCTCGCTACAACGCCCGCGCACGGTGATCATGTCCGGGCGATTTGTCAGATCGACGTTAAACTTTTCCTCAAACGCCTTGCGAAACTCTTCGCTGCGCATCTCCTCGATGAGCCTCGCAAACGTCGGGCCGTAAGTCACCTCTCCAAGCGGAAAGCTACCCGCCCGGGCAACCTCTGGGTAATCCTTATCGATTGCAGAGCGCGCCTCAGCCTTTATGAATTCTGGAACAACTAGAAACTCAAACGGCTCACGGGTGAGCGGCATGCTGCGAAATCTCTCGAGATCGAGCATCGAAAGCATTCGGCGACGCTACACGAAAACTAGGTTACTGCCAGATTGAATCGATTATCCGAGCGCTACGCGCACCAGTGTCGCAAGAATGCGCGCGCCGGCGACAAATGTGCCGCGAAACGTTCCTGAGACTTTCGATTCTCCACCGGCACGCCGACGATGGTTTACGGGGATTTCGAGAATACGCAGCCCGTTGCGTGCGGCTTTCATCTGCATTTCCAAATTCCAACCGTAGGTCTGCTCGCGCATGTCGAGCCGTTCCAGTGCATCACGGCGAATGGCGCGAAACGGGGACATATCCGTGTAACGAACCCCGTAGAGCAGTCGCAAAATCAATCCGGCAAATCGTCCGGCAAAGATTTGCTGGAAATTCATGCTGCCGGGTTCGCGTTGTCCGCGCGTGCGCGAGCCGATCACGAAATCATGTGTGCCGCGTGCCACTGGTTGGACAAGCTGATTCATGAACGCCGGCACGTCGCTGCCGTCGCCATCGAGAAAGACCACAATGTCGCATTCGGGCGAAAGCGTGCGAACGCCCGCGGCGCAAGCACGTCCGTATCCGCGCGGCGCAGTTACCACGCGCGCACCTGCTTCAAGTGCGCGCTCGGCAGTTCGATCCGTGCTGCCGTTATCAACAACGATCACGTCGTTAGGCAAACCAGTCGCGAGACATTCGCGCACGACACCGGCGATCGGTTCCTCCTCATCAAGAGCGGGAATAATGACCGAGACGCTGCTCATCGCAACACCAGCCACGCGCTAGTGAAATAAATCACCAGCGCAAAAAAATCCGCTAGTGCCAGCGTGATCGGTCCTGCCGCAATTTTTGGGTCCAGCTTGAACCGGTGAAGAAGCGACGCCACGCCCAGGCCAAACCCGCACGCCGTGACAAGCGAAAGCGCGATGCTGCCACCGATGACGAACGCGGCCGCGCCATCATTTCGCCATAGCCAAACAACCACGCTGACGACAAGCCCGCACCCGGCACCGAGCAGGAGCGCGGTCACCAACTCTCGGCGAAACGCTGTAGCCAGCCACCGCCACGTGACTTGAGCAGAACGCAACGCGTGAATCGTCACGCTCATCGATTGCATGCTGACGCTTTCGTTTAATCCCAGTACCATTGTGAGAAAGAACGCCAGCACCAGACTGCGTGCGAGCGTCGCTTCAAAAAAACCGGCCAGCACCGCCGAAAGCGTGCCACCCGCCACGGTGACTAGCAGCCACGGAAAACGGAATCGGAAAACGCGCCAGGGCGACGCGCCGCGGATTTGTTCGATGTGAAGGCCGAGAGCCTCAAAGAATTCCGGGCTCACCTGCGCGATGGCGCTCCCAACTTGTCCGGATCCACCGTCGCCTGCCTCTAGAATTTCTTCGGCGAAAAGGTTCGCGTCGATGATGCCCACTACGCGGCGTTGCTCGTCCACGATGGGGAATGCCAGAAATTTATAGAGCACAAAAAATTCACAGGCGTCGAGAATCGTTGCGGTCGCCGGAACAGCGACGACGCGCGGCACTATGATCTCGCGCAACGGTGTTTCCAGCGACGCCGTCAACAAACGCCGCGTAGGAACGACACCAACCAGCCGTTCCTGTTCGTCGATCGCATAGAAATAAATGACGCGTTCACCCACGCCCTCGCGCCGGATGCGCTCCAGCGCTTCACCCACGGTCATGCCCGCGCGGAGCAACGGAAAATCTTTGCGCGCGTGATCGACGACGGGCGCATTAAAATCGGGAATCGTGGCGGTGATGTTCATCTCCCTACTCGATGAACGATGCCTTTGTTCTTCAAAATTTCGCTGGCTTCGCTGAAGTAATCGCGAATGTCTGATTGTGCGCGGATCCAACCTATGTATCGGCCGATCCCTTCGCTGAGACCGATAGCCGGTTTGTATCCCGCCGACCGTGCGAGCGACGTGTCGCTGATAAGATGGCGCATTTCGCCCGGACGAAATTCGCCGTTGATCTCAGGCGCAATATCGATTTTCAGGATACCAGCGAGTTGTTCGGCGATTTCGCGAATCGGCGTGCCGCTGCCGCTCCCAATGTTCACGGGCAGTCCGTCGAGCTTGTCTGTTTCCGCGGCAAGCAAATTAGAGCGCGCGATGTCTTCCACGAATGAAAAGTCGCGGGTTTGCTCCCCGTCTTCGTACAGCACGGGTGGCAAGTTGTTCAGCAAGCGCGTGCAAAAAACCGCGATGACGCCGGTGTACGGATTAAAGATCGATTGCCGTGGTCCGTATGTGCAGGAGTAACGCAGCGCGACCGTGGGTATACCGAGCTGTTTCCCCCATAGGAGAACCAGCCGCTCTTGATCAACTTTCGTCAGGCCGTAAACGGTTTCGCCACCGACCGGCGCATTTTCGGGAGTCGGAACGCTCGTTGTGGCCGCGCCGCAGAGTGGGCAATGAACCTGCCAATCGCCTTTGCGCAATTGCTCCACTGGACGCACCGTCGGAAAAACCAATCCATGCTTCGGACAATCGCCGGCGCCTTCGCTGTAGACAGCCTGCGAGCTCGCAACAACGACTTTCTTAACCGGCAGATTTCTCTCGCGGATGACTTCGAGCATTTGGGCAGTGCCGAGCGAATTCACATGCACAAATTTTGTGATCTCAGGCATGTAACCTCCGTAGGCAGCCTGGTGAAAAACGATGTCTATCTTGTCGAGCGCGGCGGTCATCGTGTCGCGATCACGCAAATCGCCGTGAATGAACTCCGCCTTTTTGTTGATCCAGGCTGGCTTTCCGCGGCGATGGGTTTGCGGTTCCAGATTATCTAGCGCCCGAACCTGCCAGCCTTCATTCAGGAGAAGATCGATTACATGCGAGCCGATTAGGCCTGCGCCGCCGGTAACTAATGCGCGTTTTGCCATGCGAATGTCAGGCTAGTCATGTAGCTATTGCAGGACAACAGCTTCGGTTGCTCTCAGGTTCGGCGCGCAAAGCGCCCGTCTTACAATGACCAAATACGTTCGCGTCCATCGCGCGCGATAAGTTCACGCAGGAATTCCTGACTCTGAGGCGCGACATTATCGTGTGCATTTTCGCCCAGCAGTTCATCGCAAAGTCGATGTAGCGTCGCGCGATCATCCACGTCAAATCCGCGAGGCAATTCATGAACCGTGACACCGATTTGGATCGCGCGCTGTCTTGTTTGCTCGAAAACCCGCTCGGTGCTCCAGTCGATTCCCTCGAACACTTCTCGGTGCAACTGTTTTAATCCGATCAAATAATAACCACCGTCGTCGCAAGGGCCCAGGACGATCTGGTCCCCTGGCAAGGAAAGGAGTTCCACAGCTCTTGCAAAATTCTCAGCAGGAATTGTCGGGCTGTCAGAATCAATCAGACAAACGGTGTTGAAGCCGCACTTAAACAAGTCCTCGGCCGCAAAATAGAGGCGTTCACCGAAATTTTTGCCGCGCTGTGGCAACAAACTGAAATCGGCCGGCAGAATATTGGTATAATCTGACTCGGACCCGACCGGAGTGTAAACCGCAATCCCACATGCGCTTGGCCGGGTAGGATTTGGCGCGGTCAGGCCGCCGCAACTAACGGAAATCGCAGCACCTGTATCCCGCAAGAAACATCTGTTGAGCTGCGCAGCTTCCTCATTCGTAAGAGGTGGGACAAGGCGAGTCTTTACCTTTCCAGCGCGGGGGGCTTTGGTCATCAGCGCCAATGCAGAGCAGCCACCAAAATTTTTAGCCGCTGTATCCGGATCAACAACACGATGACCGCTTCTCATTCGCTGCGCTGTCGGTTGCTATCCTTTTTCGCAAAGAGCGTACTGGTACCGCCCATCCTGCCAAGTCCTGATCTTTTTCCATGGTTGCGCTGGGAAAAGATTCGCGAATCCCTCTGCAGAAAATACCGTTGCTTTGTATGGCTCCCGATAACCATTCCCGGAGGGAATTAACCCCACGAGAAGCCACATCGCCAAGAGTGGGATTGATGCCCAGAAGGCGTAGCGTGGTTCGGCAATAAAACAGCGACCTCCGGCCTTCAACACACGATACATTTCAGCGATGACGCCTGCTTGTTCGGGCAAAATGGTGAGTAATCGGGAAGCCAAGACGACATCAAAAGCTGCATCAGGACATGACAATCTGAGGGCGTTGATTCGTTTAAAACAGCAATTGGTCAGCTGTAGTGCCTCGGCTCGCTCGCTCGCCCACTGCACTTGTTTCGCAGAACGATCGACTCCGGTAATAAACATCTCCCGAAAGCGCTTTCCCAATCGGCACGAGTAGAACCCGGGCCCGCAGCCAAGTTCAAGTAGAGTGGTTCCAGGAGCAGGACGTCCGTCTGGCCAAATAGCCGCGATAATGCGTTTCGTATCATCACGGAAAAGGTGTTCGCGACAGAACGCGTAAGCCCAGGTAGCATGTTCGAAAAGACTGTCGTGTTTATAAGCTTGGTATTCGTATCTGTTTGAGGTGACTGTTGTCTTGTCGAGTAGGACCTGTTTCGGCGGCATTTTATCGCTGTTTCCAGTAGCACAATCGGTTCTCGTTCCGTTTTTCAGCGTCAAAAAGTTTTTCACAAACAATTATGAATTGGACTAACGTTTCATTCTCCTAATCATCTTCTTCTAATTGGGAACAAGTCAGTTCCATGCCCGATGTATTTGTCTTCGAGCTTCAGTGTCGAAATGAGCTGTTGATAACGTCAACGTGCGACACCGACAATTTTAGTCTTTCGAACAAAGACGGCACTTATTCAACGTTATTCGAACATATTGGCTTCTTAATCCTAAATGTTTTAACAAGGCCAAATGCGCATTAAGAAAATCTTTTTGCTAAGTGTTGTCCTCTCCGCTGCAGCATCCTCCTCTGCATGGAGTGGTGACGAATCCTCTCTCTGGCGAATTCAACAGATTCTTGCGCACAAACGATACGTAGATCTGACGCACGAGTTTGCGCCGGGCATCCCGCACTGGCCGGGATTTCCCGATGAGGCGCGCAAAATAATTTACTGGTACGAGAGGCGTCCTGACGTCATGGGAACAGGTTTCTTCTCGGAACTATTTACGCACGTTGGCCAATGGGGGACGCATGTGGATCCGCCGGCTCACTTCATAAAAGGGCTACGCACCGTTGATCAGATTGATCCGAAAGAAATGGTGCTGCCCCTTGTTGTCATCGATGTGCACAGCGAGGCCGCAAAAAACCCAGATTACACACTCACGCTTGAGCGCTTGAAGAAATGGGAAAAAGATCACGGGCCAATTCCCGGCGGTGCCTTTGTGGCAATGCGAACCGACTGGTCGAAGCGCTGGCCCGATGCGGCAAGGATGGAAAACAAAGATGCTGCCAGCGTCGCGCATTATCCTGGATGGAGTTTGCCTGCTCTGAAGTACCTCTATGAGCAGCGCAAGATCACGGCGTCAGGTCATGAGACGACGGACACGGATCCGGGAATCGCCACCAGTAAAGACGATTACTCACTTGAAACGTATATCCTCGGTACAAACCATTATCAGATCGAGCTTCTTACGAATCTCGACCAGGTCCCGGAAGCAGGCGCAATTGCGGTCGTGAGCTTTCCGAAACCAAAAGGCGGCTCAGGATTTCCGGCCCGGGTATTCGCGATCGTGCCCTGAGTTGGGCTTGGATGGCGGGCGCATTGCGAGCATTGCTGCTTAATCACGCAGCACTGGCCGATCGCCGTCTTCAAGGAATTGGCGTGAGCGAGCTAGGCTACGTCCATGCGGTTCACGACGAATACGTCGTTGAAAATGTGCTTTGGATGAGTTGACCGAAAGTCGCGGCAGGAACGAAGGTAGGCGCCGAGTCCATGCACATCACCGACATTATGCAGGGGGATTCTCCCACGTTCTCGTTCGAGTTCTTTCCACCAAAAACTCCCAAGGCGGCCGAGACTCTCTACCAAACGATTCGCGACCTCGAATCGTATATGCCGAACTTTGTCAGCGTGACATACGGTGCCGGTGGCACAACACGTGATTTAACGCACGATCTTGTCGAGCGCATTCAACACACAACAAAGCTTGACCCGATCCCTCACCTGACCTGCGTCTGCCACAACGAAAAGGAGATCGAGGCCATTCTCCTTCGATACGCCAAGTCTGCCATTGGAAACATTCTCGCGCTCGGCGGAGATAAGCCGGCCGGAATTGCTTACGATAAATCGCGGGACTCGTTCCAACATGCGATCGATTTGGTCAAATTCATTCGCCGATTTAATGAGTCCGGCGCGCATCCGGAGCGCCGCGGTTTCGGGATCGGAGTGGCGGGATTCCCTGAAGGGCATCCTGCCACGCCGAATCGGTTGGTCGAAATGGATTACTTCAAAGCAAAAGTGGACGCGGGCGCCGACTACATCGTTACTCAGCTATTTTTCGATAATCGCGATTTCCTCGATTTCCGCGAACGGTGTGTGCTCGCCGACATTAACGTCCCTATTATCGCTGGCATCATGCCGATTACCTCCATTAACGGATTCAAACGCATAGCGGAGCTGGCGGGCGGCGCGCGATTTCCCGCCCGGCTTTTGCGTGCTCTACAGCGTTGTAAAAACGATCCGGAGATGGTCAGGCGCGTCGGCCTTCATTTCGCCATAGAACAATGTCACGATCTTCTGGATAACGATGTCACTGGTATTCATTTCTATACACTCAACCGTTCCGACGCCACACGGGTGATCTTTGACAGCCTCGGTATTTCGCGTCGCAGCAACGCAGAGCCTCGACTGTCTAGTTGAGGATATAGATTTTCAGCGCGGAAAAACGGAGCTTTCGAAATTTGCGCGAAGGTGGTGACGCGAGCAGAATTTCGGGATGCTGAAGGTCAGCCGTGCGATTTGCTGGCAAGTTGGAGCACTTGTTGCGGGAGTCGTAATGGCAATCGTGCTTTCGCGTTTCCTTCCGATCGTGAGTTTTATCGAGGCATCGCAACAGCGCGTGATGAGCTGGGGTGCTTGGGGAGCCGTTTGCTACCCATTGCTTTTTGCCGCGTGCAATATCCTGCTGCTTCCGGGTGGCATTCTCGCTGTCGGTGGAGGTTTCTTTTTTGGATTGTGGTGGGGATTTTTAATTGTGCTGGTGGGTAACCTCGTTGCCACAGCAGTTTCCTTTGCGTTAAGCCGATGGATAGCCAGGCGATGGTTTCGACAGAAACTTTCGGGTAACCCGACACTGCGCGCACTGGGACCTGCGGTAGAACGCGAGAGCTGGAAAATTATTCTGTTAAGTCAGCTGCATCCACTTTTCCCAACGAGCCTGCTGAATTATTTCTACGGTTTAACGCGAATCCCATTTGGCAGCTACATGCTTTGGGCGTCGATCGGACGGGCCCCTGGTCTTTTTTTGTACGTTTACGCTGGTACGCTGGGTCAGTTTGCAGTACGCATTATGCGCGGGAAAAGTTATCCTCGCGTGATTGAGTATTGGATATGGGGCGGCGCGTTTGTGACCACAGGATTACTTCTGATGCTGCTCGGTCGCATTGCGTACCGAGCAATACAGACGTCGCATAATTCGGTAGCGTCTCAACAGGAGAAAAGCGCGCTAGTCCGGCAATAACAATAAATAGCTGAGTAACAATAGCTTAAGCCATTAATGAGTTTTAGATTACCGACAGATTATGACGTATTAGTTGTCGGCAGCGGCCATGCCGGGATCGAAGCGGCGTTGGCGGCCGCTCGCATTGGTTGCCGCACTTTGATGTTAACTCAAAATTTGGACACAATCGGACAAATGTCGTGTAATCCGGCGATTGGGGGGCTAGCCAAGGGGCATATTGTCCGCGAGATAGACGCCATGGGGGGGGCCATGGGCTTAAATGCCGACGCCACAGGAATTCAATTTCGGATGCTTAACCGGACAAAGGGGCCATCGGTACGGGCACCGCGGGTGCAGTGCGACAAAAAGGCTTATCAATTCCGCATGAAGGCCGTTTTGGAGTCAGCGGACAATCTCGACCTTAAACAGGGAACCGTCTCACGCATCCTTGTTGACTATGACAAGGTCGTTGCGGTGGAAACCGATTTGGGGTTGACAATCGCTACCCGAAGTGTCGTGATCACTTCAGGGACATTTTTGCGCGGCCTCCTGCACGTTGGGGAAGCTACCAAGCCGGGCGGACGAATGGGCGATGCCAGTTCGAGTCTCAGTGATAATCTTCAGCATTTAGGCTTCCAGGTCGGGCGATTCAAGACTGGCACGCCGTGTCGCCTGAACGCGCGCTCGATCGACTTTTCTCGGTGCGCAATCCAGCGGGGGGATGAACCACCTCCGACGTTTTCCTTTTATGAGGAGGAAATTGGCGATCACGGAGCAGAAATCTTTACCCTGAATCACGTTCGTGCGGGAAAGTTCCACGTGGAACAAATACCCTGTTGGATCACAAACACCACGGAGGAGACGCATGCGATCATTCGCGCCAATCTTCATCGCTCACCGCTCTATGCTGGCCAGATCAAGGGGACCGGACCTCGGTATTGTCCATCTATCGAAGATAAGGTTGTAAAGTTCTCGAACAAGGCGTCTCATCAACTTTTCCTTGAACCCGAAGGCCGCCACACCAACGAATATTACGTAAACGGCATCTCGACGAGTTTGCCGTATGATATCCAGTTGGAATTTCTTCATTCGATCCCAGGTCTGGAGCGGGCGGAGATAATGCGTCCTGGTTACGCCGTCGAGTATGATTATTTCCCGCCAACCCAACTTTTACCGACCCTTGAGACGAAGCTGGTCGATGGATTATATTTCGCTGGCCAAGTGAATGGCACGTCGGGGTATGAGGAGGCGGCAGCTCAAGGTTTGATTGCTGGAGCTAACGCGGCGCTCAAGGTTCAAGGCCGCTCGCCCTTCGTTGTGGACAGGGGCGAAGCATACATAGGAGTCCTCATTGATGACCTCGTCGCCAAAGGTACCGAAGAACCTTATCGGATGTTTACAAGCCGCGCCGAGGATCGGTTGCTTTTGCGACACGACAACGCCGATCAGCGCCTGACCAGTCGTGGATTTGACACAAGATTGGTAAGTCAGGAACGCTGGACTCGCTATAGGGAGAAAGCGCGTCTTTTGGATCAAGCCCGCGTGTTAGCTACTCAGACGAAACTCAGTGGCCTGCCAATCTCTCAACTATTCAGGAGACCCGAATTTGAGGCCAAAGACCTGCCGTCCGAGCTTCTTTCCCTCGTGCCGATCGCAATTTGGCAGTTGATCGAAACCGATTTCAAATACGAGGGTTATGCGGCACGGCAATCAGACCAGAATCGACAGCTTGAACGCAGGCAGCAACAAGTGATTCCAGATTGGCTGAACTATGACGAAATTCCTGGCCTTCGCTCTGAAACGAGACAAAAACTGGTGAACACTCGTCCCAATTCACTAGGGCAAGCAGCCCGAATAAGTGGAATCACGCCAGCAGACATTTCTATAATATCTATATGGTTGTCTAAGAATAATTTATATAAAACATCAGCCGTGCAAAGAGCCCCTAATTCCGAGTAACACTTCGATGCTCGCGTTCGCCGCTGTAGTGATCGGGAGCTATCTGCTGGGATCAATTCCATTCGGCTATCTCGCGGGCCGAATCGCAGGAATTGACATCCGAAAATGCGGTAGTGGCAACGTCGGCGCGACTAATGTTATGCGCGCACTTGGAAAGGGTTACGGCTATACCGTGTTCATGGCGGATTTCTTGAAAGGCTTCGGCGCTGTGAAGATGTCGATCTTGATCGCTGCGCTCGCGCAGCCCGAGTGGATCTCGCCAGAGATGTTTGGGATTCTCGCGGCGATATTCAGCGTGCTTGGGCATTCCTTCCCTGTGTGGTTACGCTTCAGGGGGGGGAAGGGCGTCGCCACTTCAGCTGGGGCGCTTTTCGGCTTGGTTCCTCTCGCTGCGCTGGTCGGGGCCGCGATTTGGATACTGATCTTTTTGCTCACGCGTTATGTTTCTGTGGCCTCAGTTGCAGCTGCAGCCGCATTACCTCTCATCATTCTGACTACAACCTGGCTAAGTCACGCCGCCGGAAAATCATTATTCTACTCGTCGGTTTGTCTCGCGGCGGTTGTGATTTGGCGCCATCGTTCAAATCTTTCGCGGCTGATGCGTGGAACGGAGCCGCGCTTTACTCGAAAGTGAAAATCGGCGAAACAGCAATTCTCGGGGCCGGCAGTTGGGGAACGGCTTTGGCGTGGTTATGGGGTAAAGATGGACGTCAGGTTTCGCTTTGGGGTCACGACGGCGATCGCGCGGCGCGCATGCGAGAAACGCGCGAGAACAGCGACTATCTTCCGGGGCCCAAATTACCTGGATCAGTGCGTGTTACGTCCGAGCTCACTGATTGCGCTGGCGCGGATCTGATCGTTTTCGCGACGCCATCGATAGCCTTGCGAAAGGTTGCGTCGCAACTGCGAGAAGCGATTGGCAGTGTTCATGCAGTGCTGCTGAGTTGCGTGAAAGGGATCGAGCACGGCACTGGGATGCGGATGAGTCAGATCCTGAGCGAACTTTTTCCAGAGCGGAAGATCGCGGTCTTGTCGGGACCGAATCTCGCAGCAGAGGTCGTACAGGACTTTCCGACTGCGACCGTGATTGGCTGCACCGACGCTGAGTGCGCAATGAGTCTGCAAGGCATCTTAGGGAGTCCACGCTTTCGTGTCTACACCAGCCAGGAGGTCACTTCCATCGAACTGGGCGGCGCCCTGAAAAATGTGTTCGCTGTAGCGGCGGGGATCAGCGATGGGCTTGGGTTGGGCGACAATTCCAAGGCGGCGTTAGTAACGCGATCGTTGGCGGAACTGGTGCGCCTCGGAGTTGCGATGGGAGGAGCTGCGCAAGCTTTCTATGGATTAAGCGGCGCGGGCGATCTGATTGTGACTTGCTATAGTGAGCGCAGCCGCAATCACACAGTCGGCAAACGTCTCGGACGAGGCGAATCACTCACGCAAATCACCCAATCCATGAGGATGGTGGCCGAAGGAATTCCCACTGCGCGGAGTGCCTTTGAATGCGCGCGCCAGTTGACGATCGAGACGCCGATCATTGATCAGGTTTACGCTGTGCTGTATGAGCAGAAAAAACCGACTGTTGCGTTGGAAGAACTACTGAATCGCGGGCAAAAAGCAGAACAGCTCTAGGCGACGCATGAACCGCAGCCTGCGAAGGTACGCGGGATTCAAAATTACAAACCCGCCGCTCGATATCTTGCGCAAAATTGTCCGATTACAGCCGGGTATAACTCGCGCTCGGCAATTTGAATCCGCGCATGGAGGCTTTCGGGCGTGTCTTCAGGCAGGATCGGCACTTCACGCTGAGCGATAATCTCACCGTGATCGATTTTCTCATCGACGTAGTGCACTGTGCAACCACTTACCTCTTCGCCGGCCGCGAGCGCTTGTGTCCACGCTTCGAGTCCCGGAAATTTTGGCAAAAGCGATGGATGGATATTGATGATACGCCGTGGGAACGCTTTAAGCATCGGTGCGTGTATCACGCGCATAAAACCAGCGAGCACCACGAGATCAACACCGGCCTCGCGTAACATCTTCACAAGCTCGCCTTCCACTTCCGGCTCTAACCGCGTGCGAAATTGCCCAGGCGGCAGGTATGCGTTAGCAACCGAAAACTCCCGCGCTATATCGAGGATTGGCGCATCCAGCGCGTCCGAGATCACAACACGCGCTTCCGCTGCAAGGTCGCCTGAGCGGATACGCTCAAGGATCGCCCGGCAGTTGCTTCCTTTTCCGGATCCAAGAATTCCAATTGGCAGCCGTTTCACTTGTTCATCCTGTGGTCTAACGGGTATCTGGACATCGATTGCGGGAAGCGCGCTACAACTTTCAGGGCCCGCGCTTGCATATTTTTTCGAGCAGGCGCGAAGTCGAATAGCCTGGCTCAAGTGGAATGAAGCGAATCTCGGCGCCGATTTGCTTCAAAAGCGCACGCTCTTCTTCGTTAAGCGTTTCTGAAGTGTAATCCCCGCCTTTGACATAAATGGCAGGATGGCTTGCAGCGATAAACTGCGTCGCTCGCATTTCTGGAAAAATTGTGACGAGATCTACGTACTGTAGAGCGGCAAGAATTTCCGCGCGATCGTGCTCAGCGACAATCGGACGTCCCTTCCCTTTTAATTCACGGACTGAGCGATCACCATTCAAGCCGACTGCCAACAAATCACCGAGCGCACGTGCAGCTTGCAAGTAGCGCACGTGTCCGACATGCAGCAAATCAAAGCAGCCATTCGTCGCGACCAGCTTTTTCCCGGAAGCACGCAACTGCTTACTGCGCTCCGAAAGTTCTTCGAGACCGACGATTTTCGCGCTCATGTCTTTTTTCAATTAAACGAGAACTATGGGTTAAACGCGCAAAAAAAGCGCGGAAAAGTTCCAAGACGACTGAAGATGGATTTTTGAGTGATCGACGCTTTGACCGAAAAAATCCGTCATTGGCCTTTCGTCGATTTGGACGACCTTATGGAAAATGAAGGCGAGAAAGACATTCCACATTTCCAGGAGACCGGTTGTCCCTCTCCTTGAACACGAGGAGTCGCACGATTTGAGCAACGGCCCAGAACTGCCGAGCTTTCATGGTCCACCGCGCCTTCTCGCCATTGCGCGCGACCCATGCACAATCTTCGCATATTGGAATGTTCACTGGCCATCGATCTTCAAAGGCGCCGCGCCTATCGATCGACACGTTCATCTGCGGGTTCACTGCGCAGACGGTCTGGAGGAGAAAGAAGCGACTGTCGAACCGATGGCGGGAATGCATTACGTTACACTATCTCAACGGCATCGTGGTTGTCGCGTTGAGATCGGATATTACCAGCCCGCTGATGTTTGGCATTCAGTTGTAATGTCGAATGAGATTATGATCCCGCCCACGGAAATATCTGAATCTGGGCATGTGGATCTTGCTACGATTCCATTTCATCTCAGTTTTCAACAGTTAGTCGATTTGTTTGGAGCCGCGAATGGCGATGCATTGGCCACCGTCATCTCGCGATTTCAAACGCGCGCAGCGAGTAAGCGAAAATATGAGGCATTAAGTTCCGAAGGGCGCAAAATTTTTCACCGGACAGGAGTAGCGCTGTCCGAAGTCGCCGACTCACGGCGCGCTTTCAATCAGATCGATAGCGAAAAGCTCAAGAAGCGCGCCGAAGTGCTTCTCGGGCCAGGCGTAACTAGCCCGTCGCGAGGATTCAGGGGCGACTGGACCTCAGCTGGATCTTAAAGCCTGTTGTCCCTCTTAAATTTGTCAGCGGGGCATCTTGCCAACGCCAACGCTGAATTGGCGATTGCTGCGGGGACTATTTCGCGCTCTCGCCTGGTGTTTTCATCATCAAGTGTCGGGCATGGGTATGATCGGAAACTTGTGCAACCAAGTTTAGCAGGGCGCCCAGACTCCACGCGAGTACGAACCCAGCCGCACCAATGACGATGCCAAGAGCCCCGGGGATGTAGTCCATGCGATAACGCGCCAGCCATAGGATCGAGCCGAGCGAGCCGAATACAATCCAGATCACACCGGCGATTTTCAGAGCGCGTGACCAGCCGGTCTCGCCCGGAATCTTGCGCGGACCGAGTTTGGAGTTGTAAATGCTGTAGCCGAAGTAAATGACGATACCGAACGCAAACCAGTAAATTAGCCGCTCCCAAGTTAGCCACGGCAGCGAGATCATAAGAGCAAGCGCCGACACCGCACCCAACGGTGCGACCAACCACACCGCCGGCGTCTTGAATGTACGCGGCAACTCAGGCTCGCGCAGCCGCAGCACAAGGACTCCAATTGAGACGATCACGAACGCCAGCAGTGTGCCGATCGAAACGAGGCTTCCGGCTTCGCGCACAGTGAAGACCGCTGCAAAGCAGGCGACAACGATTCCTGTGACTATCGTCGTGATCCACGGCGTGCGGAATTTTGGATGAATCTTGCTCACGAACTTCGGTAGCAAACCGTCATCCGCCATGGTCCAGAAAATCCGCGACTGGCCCAAAAGCATCACCAGAATGACCGAGCTCAGGCCCGCGATGGCGCCCAGTTTGATTAACGAGGCCATCCAACCCACACCTGCATGGTCGGCTGCCACGGCAATTGGATCCGGTACGTCTAATTGTAGGTACGGGACGATACCAGTCGCCACAGCCGACACCGCGATGTACAGAACGGTGCAGATCAATAGCGAGCCGATGATGCCGATCGGCATATCGCGCTGCGGATTCTTTGCTTCCTGCGCGGCCGTGCTGACAGCGTCGAAACCGATGTAGGCAAAAAATACAATCCCAGCGCCCTGCATGACGCCGCTCCAGCCAAAATGTCCGCGCGTGCCGGTGCTCGGCGGGATAAATGGATGCCAGTTAGCGGGATTGACAGCGTGAGCCGCGCCCACGATGAACAGCAGTACAACCGCCACTTTTACAAACACGATAACATTATTGACCGTCGCCGATTCGCGAATGCCGATCACCAGTAGCAGCGTGACGATAGCGATGATGATGACGGCTGGCAGATTGAAGATGGCGGTAACTTGCGTTCCATCCGCCAAAGTAATGAGCGTCCCGCGCGCCGCCGATAGCTGGGCCGGGACATGAATGCCAATGTCGCGCAGAAACGAAACGACGTAGCCCGACCAACCGATAGAGACTGTGACCGCACCGAGGGCATATTCCAGAATTAAGTCCCAGCCGATGATCCACGCGAAAAGTTCGCCAAGCGTCGCGTAGCCGTAGGTGTACGCACTGCCGGCCATTGGCACGAGCGACGCGAACTCGCTATAGCAGAGTGCCGCAAAAATCGAGGCCACACCCGCCAGCACAAACGATAAAATTACCGCTGGTCCCGCGTTCTGTGCCGCGACCGTGCCGGTTAGCACGAAGATACCTGTGCCAATGATGGCACCGATGCCGAGCGCCGTCAGGTTGGTCGCCCCCAGCGCCCGTTTCAGGCGATCGTCCGTCAGTGCTTCAGCTTGAAGTTGGGTGACACTTTTTCGTCGAAATACGTCCATGGGCGAAGTTGGTTTTTGGTTGTGCTAATCGGGATGGGCGGAGCAAGTCAAGCTGACGGTGATTTTTTACCCAGAAATTTCCAAAGAAAATAAATCGGCACACCAGTCAGTACAATCACCAGGCCTGGCCATGTTGTTTGTACTCTGTAAGCGAGCAGGACGAGCATGATTGCTGTGGCGCCAACCATATAGAGAGCGGGTAGAATCGGATAACCAAGTGCGCGGTAGGGCCGTTCCGCTTCCGGCCGTGTTCGACGGAGCACGAATATGCCCGCAATCGTCAACACGTAGAAGATCAGAGCGGCAAAAATAATGTAATCCAGCAAGTTACTGTAAAGGTTGCCGTAACTGACAGCGCCGCTTGCGGGAGCAACGTTTCGCGTCCGCGGCAGCACTAGCAACGCGGTCCAAATTCCCTGGAGCACAAGCGCGACGGCCGGCACGTGTTTCGAATTCAGCCGGGCCGTCGCTTTAAAGAACAAACCATCCTGCGCCATCGCGTAATAGACACGCGCGCCGGCGAGGATGAGTCCGTTACAACAACCGAACGTGGAGATCATGATGGCTACCGCCATGATGCCAGCGCCTGCGCCGCCGAACATCACCTGCATCGCCGCCGTGCCGACCCGGTCATCGGGCGCATGCTGGATTTTGTCCATCGGCAACACGCAGAGGTACGCCACATTCGCAAGCAGATATAAGCTGATCACCAGCCCAGTGCCGAACAAAAGTGAGAGCGGAATATTTCGCCGCGGTTCGCGCACCTCACCCGCGGTAAACGTAATGTTGTTCCAGGCGTCCGCGGAAAACAGTGAACCGACCTGGCCAACACAAATCGCGATCACCATGCCGAGCGCGCTGGCGGTCGCGGAGACCGCGCCGACGAATGGCAGATCTGATGTAATCGGAGAAACAGCCGTCGGTGTCCAGAAATTCGCGAAGTTGGCGTGGAGCGCGTCCGTGTTGCGTCCCATGAAAATGCCAAGCACCACCAATGCGAAGAGTGACAGCGTTTTCGCGGACGTGAAGACATTTTGGATGAGTTTCCCAAGCTGCAGGCCGCGCGTGTTTACGATTGTCAAAAATGTGATGATCAGGATCGCGACCAACTGCTGCGTTGAAAGGCTGACGGCATAGCGCTGCGAGAGCATGATTGGTGGGAGAATCCAGCGCGTCGACGAAACGGCATCTGTGAACACACCGAGAAAACGAGCAAACGCAACCGCCACTGCGGCGATTGTACCGGTCTGGATCACGAGGAACAGCGTCCAGCCATA
>DASTZJ010000022.1:0-2062 GCA_035764345.1 Candidatus Udaeobacter sp. | reverse complement strand
ACGTCCTCAATCTGCACGTCGTCGGCGATCACGTAGCGCTCCAGCCGGACCTTGAGCGTTTCTCGAAGTTCCGGCTCCGCATCTACCAAAAAACATTCTCCCGGTGCGGAAACAAAAACGTGTGCGTCGATTTTGCCTTTCGCATTGAGAATACACGCTTCGATTGCAGACGTTTCACTTGCCTTGCGCAGATCATTCGTGATTTGGCCGTTGAAGAACCGAAGCCGGTCGGTCCCCGTGATACGAAATTTTGCGTGTCTTGAAAGGTCGAGTAAGATCGTCCGACCAGTTTCGGAACCCGGTGTCATTTCTCCTCGGATGACAGTCGACTCAGCAACTGCTTGAGAAAACCGCGACGCAGTCGTGTTGTTTCCTTAGCGGCTCCGCCGCTTGCCACACCGGTCGATGGCGCAGGTGAAACCTCCGGACTCACATCTTGCCGGCTCTGGGTTTCCACCTCGGTTGAACTCGCGATCGGCTCGCCGGCATCGGTTTGCTCTTCCTCTTCGCCCAGTTGCAACTCATCGCCAGCAACCGGGGCAGGTTCGTGCAAATATTTTCGCGCTACTACGGAGTAATCGTCGTCTCCATGGCCCCAGTGCATTTGCTCAAGCAGTTGATCGCGAGCTGCCGCCGTCACGCCCAAGTCAAGATAGTTCGACAAACCGATTTGATTAGCGATCTGCATGTCTTTTAGCATGTGTTTAACAGAAAAGTGCGGCTCAAAATCCCGGCTAAGCATTTTGGGCAGTTTCATCGCGAGAGTTGCAGACTGACTGGCGTTACTGCGCATCGCCTCAAGGAACTTTTCCAAGGGCAAACCCAAAGCTTGAACAAGCGCCAGAGCTTCCGCGCTGGCCTGGACACTTGCGGCTGTGATCATGTTCGTTGCGATCTTGATGGCACTAGCCTGACCGATTGTGGGTCCGATCTCGACGATCTCTTTACTGCTGGCTTCGAGAATTGGACGCGCTTCGCGAAGCGCGGCATCGTTTCCGCTAACATAATAAACCAGCTCGCCTTTTTCAGCTGCAGCTTTACTTCCGGTAAATGGTGCCTCGACGAACCGCGCTTTGCGACGTTCGACAATTTCAGCTGCAGCGCGCATCGAGTCCGGAGCAACTGTCGAATGCGCAAGGACGAGATGACGCGGCGTAAGTTTTCTCAGCTGTTCGACGGTCTCCAGCAAAGCTTCATCATCGGAAACGAATATCTGGATGTGATTGCAAATCTCAGTTACCTCCCCGGGCGAGCCGACAAAATTCGGAACCGAACGAGGCGACCGGTTCCAAACATAAACCGGAAACCCTTTCCGCCGCAGGTTCGCGGCCACGCCGCGACCGATAATCCCAAGCCCGATCACACCGATGTTTTTGCGCGTTGCATGAGACATAGGCTTCCGGCCCTCCATTGAGGCAGCAGGCTAATAATCAAAGTGCCGGGAAAACGGACGTGAGGCAATGCAGAAATTGCAATCCCGACGGGTACCCACGTGACTCGTTGAAGCGTTAAAGCGTTAAACCGCAGTTTCGTTTTCTGTCATTTTGAGCCACGCGAAGACTCTCTGGTCATTTCTGGAGTCTGCGTAAGTGGGCCAGAGATGTTTCGCTCCGCTCAACCTGACAGGAGGAAAGACGCTTCAACGTATTTATTTCAGCGCGAATTCAGACAGGTAATATAAGGCGACTGACCCAACGATCTGAAGACTCTGAGCGCTAATCTTATCGATCGTGTCCCCGGCTGTGTGCCACCAGGGATAATCAAAATCGATCACGTCGATTGTTGGAACGCCTATAGCATTTAACGGTGAGTGATCGTCGATCATCTCCCGGTCAAGGTACGTAAAATAATTTCGCAACTTGAGTGCTTCCGCTGCCGCGAAAATGTCTCGCGCCATTTCGGGAGGCGAATCTGCAGGAAAGGTGACATCAAGGGAACGATCCCCGACCATGTCGAACAGGATTCCGCCGCGGAATTGTTTCGCGCGGGTGCCTTGGAGTTGTCTGGCAAAATACCGGCTTCCGTACAATCCATCCGTCTCCGAAAAATGGTCGTACGCTTC
>DASTZJ010000021.1:0-2188 GCA_035764345.1 Candidatus Udaeobacter sp. | reverse complement strand
GCGGGCGTCGTATCGAACTGTTTGAAGTAGATGGCGGCGTTAACTTCGGCCAGTTTTGCCCAGGCCAGCGCGAAATTAGGATCGAGCCGCACCGCCTCCTTCAAGAAATCCGCTGCCATCTGCACTTGCGATCCACCGCCAGGACGGGTGAAAAGATCGAGGCCTTTAAGATAAACATCGTACGCATCGAGGTTATTCGTAGGCTTTTGCTCTACTGCTGCCCGCTCGCGTCCGGTGAGTTTTGCCTGCAATGCGCCAGTGATCGCAGTCGCCACTTCGCTTTCCACCGCGAAGATATCGGTCAACTGACGATCGAAAATTTGCGCCCACAGATGATCGTTCGTTCCGGCGCGGACCAGCTGGACGTTGATCCGAACGCGATCGCCGGATTTCTGCACGCTGCCTTCGAGAAAATGAGCTACGCCAAGTTGCCGGGCAATTTCACTTAGATCCTCCGGCTTGGTTTTGTAACGCTCGGTTGAGCTGCGCGAGATCACCTTCAAGTCCCCGACGTTCGCCAGCCGGGTAATGATCTCATCGTGGATGCCATCGGCGAAATACGCGTTGGCTTTTTCCTCGCTGAGGTTTTCAAAGGGAAGCACGGCGATTGATTTCGCTGAGGTAATCTCCGGCCTGGCCTCAGTGTTGCGCGCTGTGTAACGACCGAGAAGAAAGAGGCCTAACGAAAGCAACGCAGCGACAAGGGCCACATACATCCAGGTGTGGCTTGATGCACGCATCTCACCAGCGGCGAGAGGAATGTCTTCGGTGCGCTTGATTCCCTCCGGCGTGAGCTCGAACGCCCAGGCGATGACGAGCGCGACAGGAAAGCCGGCCGTGATCAAAATCACAACGAGTCGGATCCCCAGGTCGGCATTTCGAAGAAAGGGAAGACCTGTGTCGCAACCTGAATCAAGAGCCAGCCGACGACTGCATAAGCGACCGCGACTTTCTACACGTTGCGCCGTTGCAATTCGCCGAAGAATTTCTTCGGGTTCATCTAATGGCTTGTGCCACAGGCACACCGGACGAGCAAGAAAAGCGTCATGCGGTGGAGAATGCGCATCCTCCCAAGATTTCCCGGCATTAAGGGAGGCTATCAGCACGGGCCGAAGCGGTAACGCTGGTCGAATCGATCGGAACGAATGGCGCAGCTGGCAAGCGAGAAGTTGAGAGTGATTGGTTGAGGGTTGAGAGTTAATCCGCCCTTGCTAACGGCGTCGTGATGGAGTTGATGAAAACCAAGCGGTTAGGAAGGAAATATAAATGCCCACCATTTTTGATCGCGTCCTCACAGTAAATCTTGTCGCGAACACGGCGATTTTTTATGTCGCGGCGCGGCTTTATTTGCTGCCTTTGGTCCCACGCATTCGACCCCAACAAATTCTTGTTCCCATCCTTCTTTTACATTCAATGCGGCATCTGGGACTGATGTTCCTCACCCGCGGCGCAACTTTTCCGGGAATGCCGCCGCAGTTTGCGTATCCGGCCGCATATGGCGATCTGATAACTGCCATCCTTGCATTCGCAGCCATTCCATTCGTATTGCGTGGCAGTCGCCTGGCCAAGCCGGCGGTGTGGATTTTCAATATTTTTGGAACGCTCGACCTGCTCGCAGCGATCACCTTTGCCACGATCTACAATGCGCCAGTCGCAATGGGGCCTGCCTATTGGATTCCTGCTTTTTGGGTTCCCTTGTTGTTGGTGACCCACTATGTGACTTTTGTTCTTCTTCGTCGTCATTGGCAGCTTTGAGTCGCTGCAACCGTTTCTGACCGCAATCAACGCCAGAGGTCGTGCGTCTGTCGACTAGAACCCATCTCGTAAATCGAGACGGCCTGAGGGCAGGCCATCTCCAGCGTTCCGTTGCAGGCCGATGGAGCGGGGCCGCCCTCGGCCCGCAAGCAACCGGACCAAACTATTTATGAGATGGCTTCTAAGCTTTATCGAGGATTTCGGCGACTTTTTTGATTGTGTTCCAATTGCGTGTGGTGGCTGGCACGCCAAGGAGTTTCTCGATCTTGCCGAGGTAGCTGATCGCCTTCATTTGCCGATGATATAGGCCTAAAACGAATCTGCCCTGGATCGCAATGATCTTGAGCAGCCAGTCATCGTCCGATGGCAGACTGAGAGGAAGCGGAGGCGGCCTGCGAAGTCGTTTGGATAACACATTGACGAACCGCGTTAT
>DASTZJ010000020.1:0-3799 GCA_035764345.1 Candidatus Udaeobacter sp. | reverse complement strand
CACAGGCCGAATTCGATGCGCTTCAGAGAAAACTGGTACCGCTCTGGAAATCGATTGAGCGTTTCAATCAGGACCCGCAAACCATCGTAGTCGTGCCGTCCATGTCCATCGACGCCATCAGCTCGGGCGCGGTGATGCAGGCGTACGAGGAACGCTTTTTGTTTTTGTTGTTGCTGCTGCGTCAGCCTCGTGCCCGGCTGATCTATGTGACTTCACAAACGATTCTGCCGAGCATCATTGATTATTACCTTGGTCTTCTTCCCGGTGTTATCCCGAGTCATGCGCGCCAGCGCCTTTTCCTTGTCTCGCCTCTCGACCTCTCGGTGCGTCCACTAAGCGACAAGCTTCTCGAGCGCCCAAGGCTAATCGAGCGCATCCGTTCGTTGATAATGGATCCCGATCGCGCACACCTTGTCCCCTTCAATACAACCAATCGCGAAAAGGAGCTGGCGTTGCGGCTCGGTATTCCCATGTACGGCGCCGACCCGAAATTTTTCCCGCTGGGCACAAAGAGCGGCTGCCGGAAAATTTTCATGGAAGAAAATGTCCCGCATCCTCTGGGCGTTGAGAACCTCGCCAGCAAGGAAGACCTGATCGAGGCCATCGCGCAAATGCGTGCGAGAAAGCCTTCGATCAAACAAGTCCTGGTAAAGCTTAACGAAGGTGTCTCTGGTGAAGGTAATGCTGTTATTGACCTGACTGGACTGCCACCTGTAGCCGGGGTCGCTGACCCCGGCCGTGAAAAAGCCATTCTGGAAGAGCGCCTGCGAGCCATGCAGTTCGAGCTGGCTCGTGTTACCTACGATAGCTACATGGAGAAACTCCAGGAACGAAAAGGGGTAGTCGAAGAACGAATCGTAGGAAAAGAAATCAGGAGCCCCAGCGTTCAGCTTCGCGTTACTCCACTGGGCGTGGTAGAGTTATTGTCCACCCATGACCAGCTCCTCGGCGGCCCATCCGGGCAAAGTTATCTCGGCTGCGAGTTCCCGGCCGACCCTGGCTACGCGGCGCTCATTACCCGCGAAGCTGCCAAGGTTGGCAGGCGTCTCGCGAAAGAAGGAGTCATCGGGCGTTTCGCGTTGGATTTTGTGGTAGTACGTTCCAATGGAAAATGGGAGCCCTATGCGATCGAGATTAATTTGCGAAAAGGCGGCACTACGCATCCGTTCTTAACTTTGCAATTTCTTACAGACGGCTCCTACGACCCTGAGACGGCGATCTTCACTGCGCCTAATGGACAGCAAAAGTTTTTTGTTGCCAGCGATCATGTCGAGTCGCCGAGGTATCGAACGCTGACTCCGGACGATCTTTTCGACATCGTGGTGCGGCACGATCTGCATTTTGATCAGACGCGTCAGACGGGGGTGGTTTTTCACATGATGAGTGCCCTGGGTGAGCTGGGAAGAACAGGGCTGACTGCGGTGGGCAACTCACATGAGGATGCGAAGACCACCTACGAGCGAGCGGTGACTGTGCTCGATCAGGAAACGGGCGCGGCAACGTCTGCCACATAGTCCAACTGCAGCAGCAGGGATACGCACCCCTCAGTTTGCTCGCTTGGCGAAGCGTGAGAGCTCTTAGCACTTGACACTGAAGCCTAAGAGTCGCGCACGCACTTTTTTTGAGAACTTCGCTGCCCGATTTCCGGAGAAACAATAAGAGGAAGAACACTGCGATCTCAAATAGGGTTGTCGTCGATTTTGGCGCTGGTCCTCGCGTGAGAGTGCATGGCCGATATCCCAGGTGATCTCGGCCATGGGAGGAACGCTGGGGCCAGCACCAAAAGCGATGCAACTCTGGCAACCCTCCTTGTTGTCGTACCTGCAGCGTTTCAACGAAAAGCGACGCGTTCATTACAAAATCGACGTTCAGCCGAGGTGGCGGAGCGATGCCCCAAGCCCCACGCTCCAGGCAGCGTCGAAAGTCCAGCGCTCAACCGTCAAAGAATCCTCGCGCGCTTGTTAGGTTGATCGGCCTGCCCTGCGGCGGGACGATGGTAGACGGACCGCCGCGAGCGCCCAAAAACATACAGAAGAGTAGTTAGCAATTACCGAAGCGGAAACTCGCGGGTTCCGTGCTTAAGGTAGCGGATGTGTTTTGGAGTGCGGCGGTGCTCCGCCGCTTTATAACGGGCCTGTTCGTCGAAAATCGGCGCGAAGTCGTCACTAACGCTCAACGCGTCGGTCTTAAACCTTTACATCGATCGCACCATCGGTGGGGACGCCACGCCTTCAAACCATCTCCCTGAACACCATCGATACTGGTTCGCTACTGGTGCCAGCCAGCGCTTCCGCCCTGTCGCGCGCCAACGGCGCAGCATTCACTGGAAGCCTGGGGCAAGGCCCCAGGATCTTGGTAAAGACAACATCACCAGCGCTGAAAGCGCGATTCACTTCCGGCGCGCGTTCGATCATCATTCGCGTCATGCCACAATCCCTTAGCAAGGTCGTCCTTTACATCATCTTTAGCACCAAGAATCGCGAGCCATGGCGGGGTCGCGACGTGCTACTCCGCCATCGAGGGTACGTCCGACTCCGCATCCTCGGCCGTAAGGGAAGCGGTGATTAGTGATTGGTGATTAGTTGTAGCCGCCGTAGCCGCGCGAAGGCGGGTGATTCGGATTTCGACTTTGATCTGCCCACGAAACACACCAAACAGACGAAAGAAGAGCTGACCGTCAGACCGAGGGCTCCTGAATTTTGGCGTCTTTTCGTGTGTTTAGTGGGCAAAAGACAAGCTCAGGCACCTCTTGCACGGAAACCAATGTGGGATTACCAAAGAACATGAGGACAACGCGCGTCTTGACTCGCCTGTTAATCGTCCAAACATGCTTAGCCGCCATGGCGCATGCACAATCTTCAAACATGATCGGCAGATGGAATGTGGAGATTACGTTCGCGGACGGGACCAAGCGCGCCCTGCACTTTGACGCTCAAGGCGACGGGAAGGGGACTCTGCTGGTAGTCGATCCACGGGCGAGTAAGTGGACGCCCGCCACCCCTTCGGAGGCAAAGTGGACTCAGGACGAAGGACACTCGGTGACGTTTTCGGGTCCGGCGGAATTTATGATCGGCAACGTCGGCCGCGACGCGGGAACGCTGGTGTGCAAAGGAAAATTTGACACTGCAAACTTGATCACCGGCGAGGTGGAATTCTCTCCGCTTGTCGGGGGCCTGCCATCGAAGGGCGGCACATTCAAGGCCGTTAGGGAATAAGCGGACAACCTTGGATGGCGCGGATGGCGGATAAACGTGCCCGCGAATTACGCGAATGATTCAGAGATCAGGCGTCAGAAGTCGGAGGACAGCCTTTTCGGGAGCGCACAGGCTTGAATTTTTTGAAGCTGCGCACAAACAAGGACAGCCGCTTGAATAGTCACGGCGTAGCTTGCCTGCCGTGGCGGGTGTCGCCATGCTGGAGGAAGCGACGCCAAGAGAGCGCTTCCACCCGCCTTCGCGCAATGCCGGTGCTGACATCTTTGCCGGGGTACATACTTCGGCGGTGGGTTTTGCGATAACAGACAATGGCGACAGTTGGACTCCGGTGGACAACGGTTTGGGGTGCGGGAACGTCTGGTCTCTGGGGATCAATCCGAGCGGAGATAGCTTTGCAGGAACTGCCGGCTACGGTGACGGGATGTATCGCTCGACTGACAATAGAGATAGCTGGAATCTAGCTAACACAGGTTTAACATCCACCGATGTTGTGGCGCTGGCGATCAACGTGAGCAACAGTCACATCTTTGCCAGAACTCAATCTCAAAATGGGTGAGGGCGGCGAGCTGTTTCGGTCGACCGAC
>DASTZJ010000019.1:0-3712 GCA_035764345.1 Candidatus Udaeobacter sp. | reverse complement strand
CCTCGCGAAGCAGCAGATTACATTGTTGTAAACGATAACTTGTAGCCGGTACTGTTGATCCCGGCTACAACATCAATTTGCGATCGCGGCAGCGGCGCTTGCAGCTCCGACCTTGGCAATGTCTTCATCTTCCTGCGGCGTGTTCCCGCTGACGCCGATCGCGCCGATTACCTTCCCCTCATGAATAATGGGAACGCCGCCTTGCAATGGCGTTGCACCAGGCAAAGCCAGCGCGGCTACACGCCCTTCGCGGACCTGATCTTCAAACACTTTGCTCGGCCGTCGGAAAATCGCTGCCGTGCGTGCCTTCCCGATTCCAACTTCCACACTGGCAACCTGCGTGTCGTCCAGTCGTTCGAGCAACAGCAGGTGGCCACCGTCGTCCACGACAACAATGACAACCGTGGCACCGCGTTTTTTCGCTTCCGCCTCTGCCGCAGCCGCGATTTTCTTTGCTACTTCAAGCGTGATCACTTTTTTGACGCGCAACTCCGCTCTCGTCTCGATCCCAAGTGACAAGGATAAAGCGACCGCGAGTAGAACGATTCGTCTCATTTGTCCCATTAGTCGCAGCGGCATGCCGCTCATTACACGCTGCAATGCTTTTGCTCTTCACAAATGCGGGTCGTTTGCGCTACATACGGCCGGTATGTCGCTTCAGCCGGGAGGAATCCAAGGTGCGATGACGAAAACAGCGGTCGAGCGTGGGACAGGCAAAGTTGCGGCAACCGATCCCGAACGCTGGGTGGATGAACATGGCGACCTGCTCTATCGCTATGCGCTGTTGCGGGTGCGCAAGCCAGAGATCGCGCAGGACCTCGTGCAAGAAACGCTGCTTGCCGCAATGCGTAGCTACGAAAAGTTCGCCGGGCAATCGTTAGTGCGGAGTTGGCTATGCGGTATTTTGAAGCACAAGCTCGGTGATTACTTCCGGAAACTTGGGCGCGAAACATCGTTTACTGACTTGGAATTCCTCGCAGACGAATGCTCAGAGAAATTTGTACCTGAAGGATATTGGGTCCACATGAACGGCCCGAAAGAATGGAAGCCCGAGGTGGACGAAGTCATGCATCGCGACGAATTCTGGAAGGTAATGCGAGAGTGTTTAGGGAGGCTCCCTGACCGCGTGGCCACGGTGTTCATGATGCGCGAAATGGACGAAATCGAGAGTAAGGAAATCTGCGCAACCCTTTCGATTTCCGAGAACAACTTATGGGTCATGCTTCATCGTGCGCGCATGGCCCTCCGCAAATGTCTTGCAACCAACTGGTTCGAAAACCCGGAGGTGCAACATTAACAAGCTGAAACCGCTGCCGGACTGGACGCCGAATCCGCGGCCACCGGACGACGACTCCCTTTTTCAGGAGCATCGAAGCTGGCTTCAATTGCAAATCGTCCTGCTCATTTGCAGGTTTACGCCTACATGCCCGGAAGTCATTCGCATTTTGTCGCTGGGGATGGACAAGGACCTGCCGCTGATCACGCGGATCAAGCTGCGAATCCATTATCTCATGTGTTCCTTCTGTGAGCGCTACGCGAAACAACTCAAATACATGCGTACTGTCGCTCGCGAGTTCCCGAAAAAAATCGGCGAAATATCAGACGCCAAACTTCCCACGGAAGCGAAAGAGCGCTTGAAAGAAGCGCTGCTAAAATAATTCCCCCAGATCATTAAGCTGAAATGACGGCAATTTGGTCGGCTATTACGACCATATTGAGATGCAGTTGTTGTGGCGGAATTGGCGACAATATTCAGCCGCTGCGCTATCGTATCCATTGGCGGATTAATGTGCACCATTTCGTTTCTCCCAAAACCGCAAGGTTTTTATCTCGCGATGAATCGCGACGAAAAACTGGACCGCTTTGCGGCTTTGCCGCCGAAGATTGTCGATCTCGCCAATCGTCGGGCTATTTTCCCACGCGAGCCAACAGGCGGCACGTGGATTTCTGCAAATGACGCCGGTGTTTGTCTCGCGTTGATCAACTGGCACCGCGTGGAACGCGAGCCGAAGCACGATGTCGTTAGCCGTGGAGAAGTCGTTAGAGGGCTCGCGGGAAAATCTAGCGTCGACGAGATCGCGTGCGAAGTGATGAAGCTGCCGCTGCGGAAGCTGCGTCCCTTCCGGTTGATCGCGATTGTGCCATCGGAAAGACTCGTAACCGAGTGGCGCTGGAACCTTGAGCGCCTCACCACGCGTAATCACCAGTGGCAAGTGGAGCATTGGTTTTCATCTGGTCTGGATGAGCGCCGTGCCGAGCGTGAGCGCCAGCGCGTTTGCGAGACCGCGCACAATCGGCAATCGGCCCGAAACCTCAGATGGCTGCGGCAGTTGCACCGTTCTCATGCGCCCAAACGCGGGCCGTTCTCGATTTGTATGCATCGCGCGGATGCGACCACAGTCAGCTACACGGAAGTCGCTGTTTCCGAAAGGCGCGCCACGATGCGTTATAAACCCGGGCCGTGCTGTTCTAATGGAGCGCCCGTGACCAGAACGATTTCGCTGGCGCGTTCGTTATAAGCTTCCTAGGCTGTTGCGACAAATTGGAGAATGGCTACGCGAGACGAGACTCGACCCGTTTTTCTCCCGGTCATCATCGGTACACCGCGGCAGGGACGCTTAACAGAGCCGGCTGCCAATTTCGTTTTCGGCGAGGTGTCGAAACGCGGTGATACCGAAACCGAGTTGATCGATATCCGGAAAATTCCTGTCCGCATCGACGATGCTGGCGAAGCGCTCAAGAACAGCGAGTTTTCAGCTACCGTCGCACGCGCGGATGGCCTTATCCTCGTCGTTCCGGAATACAATCACAGTTTCCCTGGTTTGTTGAAACATGTGCTCGATACAAATCTGAAGGAATACATTCACAAGGCCGTCGGTGTTTGTGGCGTGTCGGCTGGTCCATTCGGCGGCGCGCGGATGATTCAGAGTTTGGTACCAGTGCTGCGCGAGCTCGGATTAGTCCCAATTTTCTGGGATGTCTATTTCGGTACTGCGGGAAAGCTTTTTGATCCCGCCACCGGTAAGATCACTGACCCGGCTTACGTCGGCCGCCTGGAGAAATTCCTGAACGAGCTCGTCTGGATGGCCCGCGCGCTTCGGTACGCGCGCGAAAACATTCCGGCGCCTTAGCCGGAGAGAGCGCGGTTTCTACAAGTCGTTCAGACTTGGCTCACATTCGACTTCGTCGTCAATTTTTTCCATTCCGAGTACGGTCCATTGAAACTTGGGTTCGGCGTATCTCGCAAGATGCTGATGAATTCGAGCATGTGCCCATCGGGATCTCGAAAATAAATCTGCGCTGAAGGCATCCACCCAATCACGGTCGGCTCGTGCGTTTTGTGGCTGCTGAATCCAAGCGTTTCAATCCCGTGCTTATGTAACTTCTTAATCCCTGGGACCAATTGATCGAAGGGCACGGCAAAAGCCACGTGGCATCTCCGCACAATCCCGTTTTCCGGCCCGTACGCTGTGTTTGGTCCCCATAGACCGATCATCCCTTGATCCTTTGACGCCGCCCAGAGAAAGACGATGTCGCGCGTCGGATCACGGTAGGCAAAGGGAAGTCCGATGATTTCTGTGTAGAAGGCTTTTGCAATTTCGGTGTTCGCAACTGGAAGGTGGGTTTCGTAGAGATGCATCGTCCCGGAGGCTTAGCGAAGTTTTTAGGTTCAATAATGCCACGTGCAAGAGATCGATGCACTTACTTGCCG
>DASTZJ010000018.1:0-3453 GCA_035764345.1 Candidatus Udaeobacter sp. | reverse complement strand
GATTTGCTATTGTGTTTCCGCTGCGGGTCGCCGGCAAGGCATCTGCGAGCTTCAGGATTCGCAGCGCAAAGGTTTTGGTTCGTTCTTTCATTTCATCTTCATTCATGCCTGCTTCTAGATCGAAAATCGAAAATCGAAAATCGAAAATACAATGGCCACGCTAAAGCTCGAGATTGTAACGCCCGAGGAAAAAATTTACTCCGAAGACGTGGAGATGGTCACGTTGCCGGGTTCGGAGGGGGAGCTGGGAGTTTACCCCAAACACGTCCCGCTGCTAACCACCTTGGTGCCGGGTGAGCTGCGCGTTTTAAAGAATGGTCGCGAAACTGCGATGGCCATCGGCGAGGGTTTTGTAGAGATCAGAGCCGACGCAGTGTCGGTTTTAACTGACATGGCACTCGAATCCGAAAAAATCGACGTCGCTGCGGCTGAAGCTGCAGTCGAGCGCGCGAAAGCGGCGATGAAAGAAGATCGAACACCTGAACACGTAGCAGCCATTCAGGCGTCCCTGCAAAAAGCGCTTGCCCAGTTGCACGTCAAACGCCGCCGCCACGGGTAACAGTTGCAGAGACGCTTGTGTGAAGCGCCTGTTTATTTCAAATTCGCGGCTTGGCACAACCACCGCCACAGATACTGGGAATCATCGCTGGAAACGGCGTTTACCCGCGATTGCTCGCTGATGCTGCGCGAAAAGCTGGTGCAAAAAAAATAATTGCGGCCGCATTTGCTGGCGAGACCGATCCCGAGCTCAAAGAGCACGTTCATCTTATCGAGTGGATGCGCGTCGGACAACTCAATAGGCTCTTGAAGTTTTTTGATCAAAACAAAGTCCATCACGCGATCATGGCCGGACAGATCGCGCCGAAAAACCTGTTCGATCTGCGTCCGGATTTGAAAGCGTTGATGCTGCTGGGTAAACTCAAACAGCGCAATGCGGAGTCCATCTTCGCCGCGATTGCAGATGAACTGGCCAGGATAGATGTCGATCTTTTGCCGGCGACAACATTTCTAGAGGACTGTCTCGCATCTGCGGGGTTGATCGCGGGAGCAAAGCTTAGTGGGCGCGAGGAAGAAGATGTCGATTTGGGCTGGAAAATCGCCAGGGAAATGGCACTCCTCGACGTTGGGCAAACTGTCATCGTGAAAAACGGAACTGTCCTTGCGGTAGAAGCGTTTGAAGGAACAAACGATGCAATCAGGCGTGGTGGTGCGCTTGCGCGTGAAGACGCCGTTATGATCAAAGTGGCCAAACCAAATCAGGACATGCGTTTCGATGTGCCGGTAATCGGTGTCGAAACAATCCGCGTCGCTGCCGAGGCAAAACTGCGCGTAATCGCCATTGAAGCTGGAAAGACCCTGCTCCTCGAACGCGAGTTAATCGTTGATCTCGCTGTTCGCTCGAAGATATCGATCGTTGCTCGTTAGGTGCTTCCTAGCGAAGAGCAACTACTTCCCTGCGGCGCGTGCCTTTCATCGAAAGAGAAATGTTGCCATTCGCGGCCAAATCGTGAAAATGCACGAAAAGCATCGGGGAGGCATGCTCGAATGCCGCATCAAGCGAGTAATTCTTTCTGGCAGAGCCGGCGCCTGGAACAAGCTGTATTCACGCCTGTTGTCGAAGCCGGCGCGATCCGTGCCGCAGTTTTGGTTTTCATCGGGTATTATTTGGGGGCCAAGGTCGGATTCGCGCTGACGTTTCAGCCGCATCCGATCTCGGTTTTCTGGCCGCCAAATTCCGTTCTGCTCGCAGCGCTCTTGCTGACTCCGCCTCGCATCTGGTGGTTCCTATTGTTGGCAGCCTTCCCGGCCCATTTGATCGCGGAGCTGCAATCTCAGGTTCCTCCGACCATGGTTGTCTGTTGGTTCATCAGCAATTGTAGCGAAGCGATAATCGGTGCCGGTCTGACGCGCTACTTACTCCGAGGCCCGGTGCGCTTCGACATCTTGCGGAGCGTCGCTGTATTTTGCATGTGCGGCGCTTTTCTTGGGCCTTTTCTGTCTTCATTCATCGATGCGGGATTCGTCGCAATGAATGGCTGGGGCGAGGGGAGCTACTGGCAGAATTGGCGAATGAGATTTTTCTCAAACGCCCTGACCACATTGACTCTCACGCCCGCAATTGTGACGTGGTGCAATTTCAGACCTGTTCAATGGAGCCGAATATCCAGTAGTCGGGCTTTGGAAGGAAGCGTTGTTTTTCTTGGCCTGGTGATAGCGAGCACTGTCGTCTTGTATAACGCTCGGACGAATCCTGACCCGGTTTTGTTTTATGCGCCGCTCCCTTTTCTCCTTTGGGCGGTGTTCCGTTTTGGAGCTCGCGCAACAAGTGCGGCCATCTTGATTGTTACGTTCCTGGCTATCTGGAGCAGCGCTCATGGCCATGGACCGTTCACAAATCAAAGCGCGGAGATTAATGCGCGCTCGATTCAAATGTTTCTCATGGTCATCGCGGTGCCAATCATGCTGCTGGCGGCGGGAATCCAGGAACGCAGAAAAGCTGAAGAGCAATTTGCCGAGGCATTCCGTAGCAGCCCGGACCCAATGTCTATCATCCGCCAGCGCGATGGGATTCTAATCGACGTTAATGACCATTGGGTAAAGACGTTTGGCTACGAGCCGAAGGAAGCGATCGGTCGTAGCCTGCTCGATTTGGATCTTTGTCTTTCAGAAGGCGGCCATGTGCAGCAAATGATTGGTTTTAGGCAACGCGAACCGATCCGCGATCTCGACTGTGAGGTCCGGACGAAGGCTGGAGAAGTCCGACAAGTATCGCTTTCCGCTGACGTTGTCGAGATGGGGAATGAGCCCTGTTTCGTTGTTATTATTCGCGACATCACGGATCGAAAAAAAGCGGAGGAGATGAGCCGCGATCTTGCCCACGCCTCGCGGTTAGCCACAGTGGGTGAGCTAAGCGCGTCGATCGCACATGAGATTAACCAGCCCCTGGGCGCGATTTTGAGCAATGCCGACGCCGCGGAACTCTTGCTCGAATCCGAGTCGCCGCCACTGGATGAAGTCCGGAAAATCTTGGCAGACATTCGCAATGACGATCTCCGTGCCAGCGACATTATTCGCCACATCCGGCTGCTTACACGCAAACAGGTGATGCAGATGGAACCGCTTGACGTCAGTGAGGTCGCTGGAGAAGTGGTTCGGTTGATGGAAGCCGAAGCTCGCCGTCGTAGCGTCTCGCTTTCCACTAAATTCGCTGCGGCGCCGGGCACGATTCTTGGTGACCGAGTGCATCTTCAGCAAGTGCTGATGAATTTGATTTTAAACGGAATGGAAGCAATGGCTGATACGCCCGAATCAGAACGGCGTTTGCTCGTTCGTACAGTAACAAATGGACAGCAAAGAGTGGAGGTTTCGGTGGCTGATTCCGGACGTGGTATTCCGCCAGAGAAATTATCTCGGTTATTCGAATCTTTCTTTACGACCAAAGAGACCGGAATG
>DASTZJ010000017.1:0-3832 GCA_035764345.1 Candidatus Udaeobacter sp. | reverse complement strand
CACAGTTACGACTTCCGGCAGCGGCGCGGCAGGACTAGCGCTTAGCTCAGCGCAGACCGTTGGTTCCACGATGACTGTGTTCGACTCTACAGTGACGACTTCTGGACCTAATGGGTATGGTATCTCGATATTTACCAACGGGAGCTCCAATGCCACCAATGCCATTACCCTCGACAACACGACAGTCACTACCGTGCAAGCAGATGGCGTTCATATCGAAGACAACGTGAACGTATCGATATTGCTGGAGAATAGGACTTTGCTGAATCCGGGAAATGGAGTGTTGTTACGTTCCTCCGCGCACGGGCAAAGAGTCGCCAACGTAACCGCAACCGGAAACGTCACTCTGCTCGGCGATATATTAGTCGAGAGCCAGAGCACCGTCGTGGACGTCGCTCTCGTAAACAACTCCGTCTTGACTGGTGCTACGCAGAACGTAACCAACGTCAGCATCGAGTCGGGCAGCCTATGGAACATGACGGGCAGTTCAACAATCGAAGAGGACCTCGCTATCAAAGCGGGCACCTTGTTCTTCGCGAGTGCCCCTGCATTTGCTGCGACCGGTGAGGCTCTTGTTTTGAGCGTCGGCGGAAATTACTCGATGGATGCTGGTTCCACGCTCTCGCTTGGCGTCGGGGGCACCCAAGGTGGACAGTATGATCACTTGAATGTAGGTACTGCAAATCTGAACGGCACCTTGGCGGTGGGTTCTCTCGGCAATTTTCAGCCCGTCAGTGGGGACGCGTTTGAAGTAGTACACACTGCCGATAGAAACGGGCGTGAAGGGCAATTCGCCCAAGTAATCGATTCTTTGAACTTTGACCCGAAGCTGCAACGGATAGACATTTACGCTCCGAACGGAGTAGCCCTGTTTTACCTGGCAACGCCACCGGGACCTACGCCCACACCTACTCCGACTCAGACCCCCACGCCAAGGCCTACCCCTACGCCAACACCTACAGTTAGGCCTACTCCTACCCCGCCCAGGCGTACGCCCACGCCTAGCCCAACCCCGAAACCAAAGCCGCCGATAAAAATTATTATTCCGGAGCCGCTTCCACCTGTGGATCCGGAGCGTGATTTATCGCTTTCGTTCGTGCTTAAGGTTCTGGATTCGACTGCCGAACAGCTCACGTCGATGTTCGAGATCGGCTTTTCAGGCGCTAATACCCAGAGGTCGAATCTGAGTAACCGGATGACTCAGATTCGAGCTGGTTCCACCGGGTTGGTATCAAATGTAATAGCACCGCCGCCAACTTCCTTAGACAAGGAAACCTTAAATCCCAAGGGCTCAGTTGAACAGCCGAGCATCCTACAACCTGGTCCCGAAAACCACTGGGGAATTTGGGTAAACGGTTGGGGAAATTTCGTCTCCCTCGATAACGACGGCTTCCGGCGGGGATACGATTTTACCACCGGCGGAGCCAGCGTAGGCATCGACTATCGCCTTACACACCATCTGGCGATCGGGCTTTTTGGAGGTTACGCCGGCTCTGAGACCAATCTCCAACCCGCCGGGGATATCGAGGTCAAAAACGGCCAATGGGGCCTATATGCCACGTACTTCAAGGGGGGATTCTACGTCAATACTGCCCTCTGGGCGGGGTATGACTCTTATGATACCAGCCGACAAGGTTTGCTCGGACAGGCTACGGGGAGCACGGACGGCTACGAGTTCAGTACATACGGAGAGGTCGGTTACAATTTTCACTGGAGAAATCTCACGGCCGGGCCGCTCTTTGCCGCCCAGTATACTAACGTGCACGTTAATGGGTTCGGAGAAGAAGGTTCCTTGCTTCCTCTAGATATCCACGAGGATTCCGAAGAATCTTGGAGGACGGACTTGGGTGGGCAAGCTAGCTACACGTGGCACGTCGGAAAGAACATTACGGTTTTGCCCACCGTGCAAGCCCTTTGGGAACATGAATACAAAATCTCCAGTCTTCCTATCACGGCTAATGCCATAGCGTTCCCTCGCGTCTCTGCCACCTTCTTTGGCCCACACGAGGGGCACGACCACCTCACCCTTAACGCCGGCGTTGGGACCCAATGGACGGATAGAATTTCGACCTTTGTCGGCTACCAAGGCCAGCTAGGCCGGGATAACTACCAAGCAAACGGAGCCACCGGAACTGTCAGTATCAGCTATTAGCTCCCGGCCTTTAAGCGTTTGTATTTGATTCAAGAGGCAGTAGTGGCTGGCTGCGACGCGTTTTGGACACGCGACTAGCAGACCATCCTGGGGCGGTTGATCTACGAGGGAGGAGTGCGGACCTAAATCCGTTGGGCCGTAAAAGGCCCGCGCCGGTTCGAGTCCACCATCGGCAATTCTTTTTCCGGCAAACCTGAATCGTTAAATAGTTGTTTCGTTACATCCGAAAACGATTCACGAATAACGAATTTCCAATTACGATTCAGCAATGGATCGGCCTCTTTTCATTCCGATTATTCTGGGGACGGCCCGCCGGGGACGGAGAACCGAACACGCTGCGCGCTTTGTCTTTGAGCAAACAAAGCAGCGTGCGGGCGTCGAGACAGAGCTGATCGACGTGTGCAAGCTTCCTATGAAACTCGATGACGCTGGCGAGCAAATGAAGGACCCAAAGTTCTCGGCGACCATCGAGCGTTGCGACGGACTCATCATAGTAACTCCCGAATACAATCATGGTTATCCCGGCCTTTTAAAGCATGCGCTCGATATGAATCTGCAGGAGTACATTCACAAGGCGGTCGGCATCTGCGGTGTCTCGGCGGGACCGTTTGGCGGCGCGCGCGTGATTGAGGGCCTGCTGCCAGTCATGCGCGAGCTGGGCCTGGTAACAATTTTTTGGGACGTGAATTTTGGTAACGTAGAAAAGCTTTTCGATGGACAGGGAAATCTGCTCGATCAAAGTTATGTGCGACGCCTCGACAAATTCCTGAATGAATTGATGTGGATGGCGCGCGTTCTTCGATACGGGCGCGAAAATATTCCTGAAGTTAACACAGAGTAGGGGAGCGGTGGTGCAATGTCGAAGGACGCGCTAGCCGAGCGAATGCAACGCCTTGGCATCCGTGATGTCGACCTTGAAGAAACCTTTGCGCGATCCAGCGGCCCGGGTGGCCAAAACGTAAACAAAGTTGCAACCTCTGTAACGCTGCGTCACAGGCCGAGTGGCATCAGCGTGACTGTGCAGGATTCGCGTTCGCAGGCGGTGAACCGCAAACTGGCGCGGGAGCGACTACTGAACGCGATCGAGAGCGCTCGAGAAGAACGTCGTATAGCTGAAATCGCGAAGCGCCAAAAAGAGCGGCGAAGAAAATCGCCGAGGCCGGCTGCCCTCAAGAGGAAAATTCTGGAATCGAAACGGAAACGCGGCGAGCTAAAAAAACAGCGGGCGAAGATCGATATTTAAGAAGAATTCTTCGCTTTAATACGTCTGGCGACGGGATTTGCGACGAATCGTCTTGTGAAGAAACAATTCACGCTATGAAAAGAGCAATCATACTTGGTTCGGCGCTGTCCGTTGTCGCTTTGATGCTGGTCTCCTGTGCCAGCGAACCCGAGGCGACTACTACCACAACGCGCCAGACGACCGTCACAACGGCGCCACCGCCGCCCACGTCGCAAACAACGACAACAACGACGCACCGCATGGGTGGTGGTTACTAATCCGCGGAAGGCGGCAGTTGCAGTTATACATGCCGACTTCTTTCGCGGGCGCTGTAGCCACGGCCCTGTGGGCCGTTCCCTTCTGATGTGAAAGCAGCGCCGAGGTGGACCGGCCACAGGCCGGTGGCTACAATACTTTCGAAATCGCGCTATGATTTTTCCGCCGGCGCTTCTGCCGTC
>DASTZJ010000016.1:0-5605 GCA_035764345.1 Candidatus Udaeobacter sp. | reverse complement strand
CTGGACCGAAAAGTGATCGTGAACTCGACTACGTTCGACGATGCCGGTGTTTATCGCCTGGATCGCCATCGCGCTCTCGTGCAGACAGTCGATTTTTTTACACCCATCGTGGACGACCCATTCTCGTATGGACAAATCGCGGCGGCAAACTCGCTCTCGGACATCTTTGCGATGGGCGGGCGACCGTTAACCGCCCTCAACATTGTTGGTTTCCCGGCGGACTTGGTTCGACCAAGAGTGATTGCTGCGATTTTGCGCGGCGGTCTCGCCAAAGCTGCCGAGGTGGGTTGCGCCATCATTGGCGGCCATTCCATTCGCAATCCCGAGCCAATTTATGGACTGGCTGTCACAGGAGTAATCGACGTTCGTCGCCTGACAACAAACGCAAATGCGCGTCCCGGCGATCTGCTCGTGTTGACGAAACCGCTGGGCACAGGCATCGCCACCACTGCAATCAAGCGCGGAGTTGCATCGCGCACGCTGCAGAAAAAGGTGATCGCGCTGATGTCGAAGGTGAACACCGTAGGCGCCCAAGTGGCCGAGCTTCGCCTGGTACGTGCGGCGACTGATGTGACCGGTTACGGATTGATGGGCCATTTGATCTCGCTCTGTCGCGCCAGCGCCGTTTCCGCGGAAATTGATTCCGATGCGGTCCCCATGATTAGCGATGAAATCGCGGACTTAATCGAACAAGGTTGTATCCCTGGTGGCAGCCGCGAAAATCTCGTTGCCACAACTGTGGCTGTCGATTGGGGAAGCACCGAGGATTCGCAACGAGTTCTCTTAACCGACGCTCAAACCAGCGGCGGATTACTTCTGTGCGTCACCGAGGCGAAGCTCGAGAAAGTGCTTGGAATTTTGCGGCAAAGGCGAACGCCTTGCGCTGCTGTCATCGGAAGAATTATTGCCCGTCGGCCTCGTGGCCCATTGATATGCGTGAAAGGGTGAAACCGCGCTCGCACCGGGAAATTCCTGCCGTCAACAAGGTTCTTGATGCGCTGGGTGAATATGACCTACCGCGTCCACTGGTTGTCGATCTGGTCCGGCGGGAACTGTCGAAAATACGGAGCAACAGCGAGATCCTAGAATTTGAATCCATCATCGAACACGTCCATCGATCGCTTCAGCTAGTTCGCGCCAGCCGGCTGCAACCGGTCATCAACGGAACTGGAATTGTAATTCATACAAATTTTGGCCGCGCGCCGCTTGCACCCGAGGCGATCCGCGCTATCACCGAAATCGGCTCCGGCTATTCCAATCTGGAATACGATCTTGCAAGAGGAGATCGCGGGCACCGCGGCGCGTACATCGAGAATGCGCTCGCGCTGCTTTGCGGAGGAGAAGCAGCTACAGTGGTCAACAATTGCGCGGCAGCGTTGGTGCTGATAGTTGACCATTTCTCGGCAAGTAATGGTAGGGCGCGACCGGTTCGAGCCGGACTGGCACCTGGCGCGCCGCTCAAGCGCGAAGTAATGATTTCCCGTGGTGAGATGGTCCAAATCGGGGGCGGTTTTCGAATTGGCGAGATAATCGAAGCCGCGGGAGCCACCTTGCGCGAGATCGGAGCCACCAACAAAACGACGCTCGATGATTACAGGCGCGCGATTGGTTCCAGGAGCGCAATGATTTTGAAAGTTCATCGCAGCAATTTTTTCATGAGTGGTTTTGTCGAGTCGCCGGCTGCGGCGGCGATCGCTGCGCTCGCACGGAAAAAGCGGATTCCTTTTGTGCAGGATTTGGGCAGCGGCGCGGTCGTGCCGACTGAGCAACTTGGGATCGCCGAGCATGAGCCGACGCCGTCAGAAGCATTGAAAGCCGGAGCGGATCTGGTCTGCTTTAGCGGCGACAAACTCTTTGGCGGGCCGCAGGCAGGAATCATTGCCGGGAAGAAGCGATTCGTTAGCGCCTTGAAACGCGAACCGCTCTTTCGCGCTTTGCGTTGTGACAAGCTTTGTTTCGCCGCATTGCAAGCCTCGATCGATCTTCACCTGAATCAAACCGCGGCGGACATTCCGGCGATTGGGCTCTTGCAAGTTACCGAAGACGAGCTGCGCAATCGAGCCGCAGCCATGAAGGACCGTCTGAGTGACTTGCCGCTCGAGATCGCGATTGCCCGCAGCACAGCCAAGGTCGGCGGTGGTACGCTGCCAAAATCGACGATGGCGTCCGTTACAATTGAAATCGTCCCGAACAATTGTTCCCCGCTCGACCTGGCGGCGCGTCTGCGTCACGCGACTCCGCCACTGATCGGTCATATTGCAAACGAGCGATTCAAAATCGATCTGCGCACAGTTTTTCCATACCAGGACGATCTCCTAGTTGATTCAATTCGCAGTGCGTGTGCTGAAACTCTTTGAATTCAACAGAATTGTCATCCCGAGCGGAGCGAGGGACCTCACAGCCGAAACCTTGAATACACCTGGGTACATTGGTGATCAATCGTCCAATGAGAGGTCCTTCACTTCGTTCAGGATGACAACGCGAGGATCGTTCACTTGGTATCTCTAACTCTGGGGGTGAAAAGCGCGGAGAAACATTTCATCCTCGCGACTGCCGGTCATGTCGATCACGGCAAAAGCGCGCTGGTAAAAGCGTTGACGGGAACTGACCCTGATCGGCTGCCTGAGGAAAAGAAGAGAGAGATCACAATCGATCTCGGTTTTGCAGAGCTGAACCTTGCCGGGCCTGACGAGCAACGTCTCCACATTGGGATCGTCGACGTGCCCGGTCACGTAGATTTTGTTCGAAATATGATTGCTGGCGTCGGCTCGATCGATCTCGCGCTCCTGGCTGTTGCCGCTGACGACGGCTGGATGCCGCAAACTGAAGAGCATCTGCAAATTTTGACTTACCTCGGCGTGGAACGAGCTGTGATTGCCCTCACCAAAAGCGATCTGGGCGGGATCGACACTGCCACCCGCCAAATTCGTGATCGTTTGCGCGACAGCCCCCTCGCGGATGCGCAAATCGTCGCGACCTCGGTTCGCAATGGTGAGGGCATTGAAACCTTGAAAAGCGCACTCGCCAGCGAGTTCGCCACTATGCGCCCACCGCGCGACTGCGGAAAGCCTCGCCTGTTTATCGATCGCGTCTTCACCCTGCGCGGAATCGGCACCGTCGTCACGGGAACATTGACTGGGGGACAGTTGCGCCGTGAGCAGAAAATTGTTGTCCAGCCCGGCAACCTCCAGACGCGCATTCGCTCGATTCAAAGTCACGGGCGCGAGTTGGAAATCGCTGAACCAGGAATGCGGACCGCGATTAGCCTGCCGGACGTGAGTGTTGAGCAGATCAGCCGGGGAAACGTTGTCACGATTGCCAATTTCGCGCCTGCAAATTCGACGCTCATTGCGCTTCTCGAAAAATCACCGCGGCTTCCTCGTGAAAATCCCGGAGCGCGGCCTCTGAAAAGTGGTTCATCAGTGTATCTTCATCATGGAACGTCGCGCATCGCAGCGAAGATCGCGCTCCGTAAAAATGGGATTCTTGAGCCAGGCAAAAAAGAGATCGCTCAGCTAAGACTCGCATCGCCAATCTTTACGTTTGCTGGCGATCATTTCGTTATTCGAGATCCATCTGAACAGCACACACTCGCCGGCGGAATGGTGCTTGATCCAAATGACGCGGAATTTCGCGATGAGACGAAACGCAATTTGCTGATGAGTCGCGCCATGGCCCCGGATAATGTCCATCTTTGGGTACGCTCCGAGGTTGGCCTGCGTGGATTTGTGCCGACTCGAGGTCTCCTTGATAAATCTCGCTTCAGCAACAGCGAGATCGCTGATGTCTTACTGAGCCTGAAACGCGATGAGAAAGTTGTCGTGCACGACAAAATCGCGGCCAATACCGCCGGTTGGAAGGCCTTGCGAGACCGCGCCACTCGCCTCATCGATAATGCACTTAGCAAGAATCCCGAACGCGTCGGTTACGACTTGAGCGATCTGCGCGCGGCGCTGTGGGACAAATCGACAGATGTTTTCGAGGCCCTCATGGCGGACATGTGTTCCCATGATTTTATTCGGAAAGAATCAACAATTACACGACGTTCACATCGGCCAGCTTTGCCTGCCAGGCTGCAATCTGTTGCAGCGACAATTCATGATGCGCTATCCAAGAAACCGTTCGACCCGCCGCCGCGAAGAGAGCTCGAACGGGACCTGGAGGCGCAACGAGTTGTCAGATTTTTGATAGAGAACGGAAAGGTGATTGAAATCTCCTCGGACGTGGTGTTGTTGCGCGAGAACTTTGAACGCATGAAAAATGCAGTCGCTGATTTCATTTCCAAAAATGGACCGGCCACAGTAAGCGAACTGCGACAGGCACTGGAAAGTTCGCGGCGAATCATGGTTCCATTTCTCGAAAGACTCGATCGCGAAGGCGTGACGCGGCGTGTGGGTGACAAGCGCACGCTTGGCAGGATCATGTAACGTGTGAAACGATCACGGCCAGTTCTGCTTGTTGTGCCATCCGTGCGGGAAGCTTGTGATGATGCAATTTCGCCATGGTTCGACCGAGTCTTGCCCGGGGCCTGGAAGCACCCGTTGCCTTCGCTGGTGGTCGTCCCAACGCGTGGGCAGGCCAACGATCTCAAGGCGCGCTTGATTGCAAAAGGCTCTTCGCACCTCGGTTTGCAGTTTGTAACACCGTCGAGTTTACGTGCGTTGCTCGCGGGGAATGATGCGACTCCGGCTGCTGAGCCTGAACATCTGCGTTTGCTTCTCGCAATTGCGGCTAGCGAAATGGAAGATTGGCCTAACGAATCTGAAGCGCTCTCCGCCAAAGCCGTTGCTCGTGCGCCCGCGCTGCTGCTGCGCGCATTGGATCGCCTGGAAACTGCCGGTTGGAAATTCGAAGAACTCGGGCTGTCGTCCTTTACGCCAGTGGTTCAGCGTTTTAACGAGCTGCTGAAAAAATGCGACTTTGTTCTTCCGGGCGAGACCGATCGAAGGCGTTTGCAAGACGCGGCGCGTGGCAGGCGAGAATTTTCCCACGTGCTTATCACCGGATTCGACGGAGCGCATTGGGCAGAGTGGTTTCTCCTGCGCACCGCGGTCGAACTGGCAGAAAACGCAACGATCGTGCTTGAGGAACCGCGAGAAAACTTTTCCGATGTCGATCTTTGCTGGATCGGCTCCTGGGAAGAAGTCTGCGGCGAAGCCCAACGCGCGCCCAGAGCGACCACCGCGCTCGCCGATTCGCTTTTCAGCGAAATGGAAATGCGCGGAGGCGCGGAAACGGCAAAGCGCTTCGATTTTCTGATCGGCACAAATTTTTCGGAACAAGCCGAAGCGATCACGCGGCAATGCGTTCGTTATCTGGCAGAAGAGAAATGCACGCGGCTCGGCGTGATTTTTCCCGGCCGCGGGGGGTTGCCGCGATTGGTCGCGAGCTCGCTGGAGCGGCTTGGAATCCCGCACAATGACGCGCTCGGCCACATTGTTCCCGGCATTTTCGAATCGGCGGAGTGGCGGGCATGGATCGAATTGCAACGCGCGCCACGACTCAATTCCTTTCTGCATTTTCTAAATGCGTTGCCAGACCCGGCGGTCGTATCGCCAAAAATCAGCCGGCAAGTTTTCGAAAAAATTCTGCGCGAAAGTTACAA
>DASTZJ010000015.1:0-9046 GCA_035764345.1 Candidatus Udaeobacter sp. | reverse complement strand
CCGTTTAGTCTTTTCCTGGCGCTGCGATACTTGAAACCAAAGCGCACGTTTCTCTCGATCATCACACTGATCTCGGTCCTCGGAGTGATGCTCGGCGTAACGGTGCTGATACTTGTCATTTCTGTCATGACCGGGTTCGATCGCGAATTGCGTCAAAAAGTGATCGATTTCGATGCGCACATTCTTGTGAGCAACGAAGACGTCTTGCGCGACTGGCGAACGCTCAAAACAAAAATCGATAACACGCCCGGCGTGGTTGCGACGGCTCCCTACATCCAGGGACCGGTGATCGTCGAATTTCAAAACCGGCGGCTCGCACCGCTGATTCGCGGTGTCGATCCTGCTGAGGAAGAGAAGGTCATCCCGCTGAAAAAATTCATCAAATACGGCAAGCTCGACCTGGAAGGCGAATCAACAGTGCTCGGGATTGAGCTCGCGCGTAAACTGCAGGCAAGCGTTGGTGACAAGATCACGGTCTATTCGCCGGGCAATCTTGGACAGATTCTCGATGGCATCAAAAAATTGGAGAATGCCCAGGGGGAGGAAGAAAAAAAAGCGATCGAACAATTGCGCGACGTGATCCTGCCGAAAGAACTGACCGTTACCGGGATTTTTGAGACCGGACATTACCTGCACGATTCCGAGTTTCTGCTCGTGCCGGTCTATGTAGGACAGGAGTTATACGGACTGGGAGACGCATTGCACGGCATCACCGTTAGGACTGACAACCCTTACAGCGCCGAACGGGTAAAACAGGCGATCGAACAATTTCTCCAACCTCCGGAATACGCGCAGACCTGGATTGACATGAACCACCAATTTTTCGAAGCCGTGCGACTCGAGCGCACCGTAATGTTTTTCCTGTTGTTCTTCATCGTGGTTGTCGCGGCATTTGGAATCATGAGCACGCTCATCACAGTGACAGTGCAAAAGCGGCGGGAGATCGGAATCGTGAAGGCGCTCGGAGCGAACATTGCGCAAATCATCTGGGTTTTTCTTGGGCAGGGAACGATCGTCGGCCTTTTTGGAACTCTGACCGGGCTCGGACTGGGAATGACGTTAATCCGTTACCGCAACGAATTCAGCCATTGGCTGGCATCGACGTTGCACATCGAGATCTTCCCACGCGAAGTCTATCAATTTTCAGCGATCCCGGCGGAAGTTATCCCGCGAGATGTCGCTATCATTTGTATCAGCGCATTTTTTATCTGCTCAATTGCCGCGCTCATTCCCGCATACTTCGCCGCGCGCCTCGATCCGGTGAAAGCCTTGCGTTACGAGTGATCTGTAGCCACGGCTCTGTGAGCCGTCCTATGCTCCACCGTCCACAGGGCGGTGGCTATAAGGCGTCGAGAAAATTATTCAGCGCGCGATACGCGTAATCGTATCCTTCTGGCCATTCACTTTGACGCGGGCCGGCTACGTTAAGGACGTCGATCTTGTTCTCGCGAACAAAATCGGCGATCAACTGCGCGGCCTTTTCAGTGGAAGTGTTGGAAGCGTCAATCAGTTCGTGCGGCCGTCCTTGTTCAACGCAAAAGTGGACTGTCTGCTCGGTCCCGCCGCCAAGTTTCCCTGGGTAAATGATAAGGGTTCCATCCGAATCTTTGACGTTCCGCAAGGTTCGCTCGGTAAATCCACCGTTTTCCAACTCCTTAAGCGGATAACGATCCGGAATTCGGCCGAATTCATCGAGACGTCCGGTTGGACACCAACCGCTGGAATCGATTCCGTGCTTCAGAGCTACATCGAGCGCTGCGCGATCAACGCCTGTTTGTCCGCCCGAAATTATTTTCACCTGGCTTCGAGGTGCTCAATCGCCGGTAGGAACAATGTCCGCACGTTCCACCATTAAGATCACGGTCCGTTGGGGCGCGCGTGTGCGGTGGCGCACACCTTTGGGAACAACGAAGCCCTGCCTCGGCGCAAGATCGACAACGCGATCTTCAAGGTCGATCAGGAAACGGCCATCGAGAACAAAAAAGAATTCATCGATGTCTTTATGTTCGTGCCAGTGATATTCGCCCTGAATCACAGCCAACCTGACGACCGAATCGTTCACTTTGCAGAGCGTCTGGTTGTACCATTTGTCGGTGCAGGCATCGGCTAATTTCTGCACATCGATTAGTTCAAGCGGTCCGTGCAAAATGTTGAGATAAGTCTTGTACGGAAAATCTTGCGGCGATTTGTTGGAATCCATGAATGTAATTTGGATACAGAGCAGACCGCGGGCAAAAGAATCTGGTTCGGACTAACTCCGGCATCCTCCTCTTCTGTCATTCCGAGCGGAGTCGAGGAATCTCCGGATTATTTTGAATGTCAAAGCCCATCGAGAGGTGTGTCGACGGAGCCTGTCCCGAACAAAGTCGAACGGCTCGACATGACAATCAATCACTCTTCGCCGCCCAGATAATCCGTTTCTTCGCCCTTAATGAAAATCCGATCTGCTGCCGACGACCTGTTTACCTTCCACTTTCCACTATCCGGATAGTAGAACGATTCGCCGATAGGATTATCAGCAATCACGTAATAAATGAAGTCTTCCTGACCAGGGTTGCCAAGTTGATGTGGTTCATCAGGCCCGAAAATGAACGCGTCTCCAGGCACAACTTCGGTTGTACCATCCTTGTGGCGAACGCTTCCCTTTCCAGAGATTACCAAGTAAAGCTCCCATTGTGCGGAATGTGCGTGGTAGGGAAAATTTGCTTTTCCAGGAGGCACTCGATTCCATTCCAGGTCAAATGGATGACGCTTGGACAGATCAAGTGAGCTCGGCTCGCGTCCGAGCGCTTCCGAAATTCCCTTGAACGACACAGCGTATTTTCCACCGGGCGATTGCCATGCCTCTTCCTTGATTTCGTTTAGATTTACTTTGCGCATAACCGCCGGAACCGGCATCGGTTCATTCTTCGCCATCGAAATAATCAGTCTCCGCCCCTTTCACGACGACTTCTTCCCGGCCATCTGTTGTCACTGCCCATTTACCACTGTCGGGATAATAACAAGAATCACCGGTCGTGCCGCCGCTGCGTGGATTATCAGCGATCACGAAATAAACAAAGTCCTCGTCACCGCTATTCCAAAGCTGATGCGCCTCACCTGGCTGATAGAAAAATGCGTCGCCCGGTCCAACTTCGGTTATACCATCCTTGTCGCGCACGCTGCCGCGGCCAGAAATGATGAGGTATAGCTCTGACTCAGCCGCATGCGCGTGATAGGGACAAAGGAATTTGCCTTTTGGAATTCGGACCACCGCCAGGTCAAACGGATGCCGTTTCGATAGATCCAGCGACTCGGGCTCGCGCCCGAGCGCGATCGAAACGTTCTTGAATGTGCGGCGAAATTTCCCCTTCGGGGATTTCCGCTCATGTTCCGGAATATCTTTCAGGTTTACCTTGCGCATGCGGACCATTTCAATCTTTCGTAACTACTCGCCGTCGCATTGTGATCGAAAAAACAGCTATCCCGGCCCAAATCAAGTTCACAAAGGAAGAAGGATAAGCTCGATAAAAGATCGTGTTTACGACCAGGAGAAGGCTGCCAACGATGTTCAGGAACTGATAAGGCGCAGAGTCCGCCTCCATTTTCCTGGAGGAAACCATTGCATAAGCGAAAAGGAGAGCTGCCGCTCCCAGCCATCCCATCGCATCAAACCATATCTGATTGTTCATGCTCTATTATCGTTGCGTTGAAGACCGCATCACACGTTCAGTTTCTTCGGCAGCTTTTGTTTGAGTTTTTCGACAGGCTCGAACAGGTCGCCGAGTTTTTCCACACGGGCCAGGACCTGGTCAGAGCGGAATCTCAAGAGTTCTGCATTTTTCTTTTTCAGGCAGTTCTCAACCTCGTTCCATCTGACCGGAGTTGAAACGGTTGGTTCTTCCCTCGCGCGGAGCGAATAAACACAAATGGTCGTCTTGTGTTCGTCGTTCTGGCTCCAATCGACGAATACCTTGCCTTTGCGCACCGCCTTTGACATGTTCGAGGTCACGAGATTGGAATGCTCGTGTTCCAAATATTGAGCGAGAGCGCGCGACAAATCCTTGGTTTGATCGTAGGTCACCGACGTATTCAGCGGCACATAAACTTGCAGGCCTTTCGATCCACTCGTTTTTGCGAACGATTTCAGTTTCATTTTGCCTAACAAATCGCGGAGCCACAGGCCAACCTGGCAGCATTGAACGATGTCGGCGGGCGCGCCGGGATCGAGATCGAACACCATCATGGTCGGGCGTGCGATGTTGTTCTTGCGGGACAGCGACGTGTGCAACTCGAGGTCCGCGAGATTAGCAGCCCATACAAGCGTCGGCAGATCGTTAGCGAGGCAATAATTCATAATCCGCTGGTTCCCTTCACTCCACACCTTCGCCGTCTGCACCCATTTCGGTCGATGCGCCGGACAGTTCTTTTCGTAAAAGAATTCGCCATCAACACCGTCGGGATACCGCTTCATAGTGAGAGGGCGATCCCTTAGATGCGGCAAGAGAACTGGCGCGATGCGGATGAAGTAATCGATCACCTGCCCCTTCGCGAATCCGACTTTCGGATAAAGCACCTTGTCGAGATTCGATACCTGAATCTTGCGATCTTCGACTATTAGCTCGGCTCTTTGAGGCATCACATCAAGAGATTCCTCCCAGCCTTCGCATAAAGCTACGGCGCGGCAAGCGACTTGGCTCGGATTGACAAACGCTCAGGCGAAGAAGCGCTCGGGCGGGAGTACAGGCTGTGGTTTGCAAATGCGGGCCACACAGTGTTCCCAGCTTTCGTGGCCGCTAAGGATCTCAATTTCGACCCGCAAGAAGTAAATAGGCACTTTCACTTCGATCTCGGGCAAACGCGGCATGCGCACCGAATCTTTTTCAGTTGTTACAATCATCTCCAAGTCGCGCCGGATACAACGTTTGATGAAACTGATTAGCTCTGCTTCGGAATAATAGTGATGATCTATGTAACGCTTTGCCAGATCGACATGCGCGCCGAGCTTTTCCAATGCAGCTTCGAAGCTTTCCGGCGCCGCAATCGCGCTGATCGAGCCGATGAAAACGTCACGCAAACGCTCCAGCGGCACTTTTTCTCCCGTGAAGACATTCTGCAGATAGAGCGGCTTGTGCGCGCATTCGATGATCTCGGCTGTGCGATTGTAGCGTCGAATACGTTTCACCAAGGCGTCGTTGGATTCGCCGGTATTTTTGGTGATGAAGATGTAGCTGGCGCGTCGCAAATTTCGCGGAGCCTCACGCAGGGTGCCTCGCGGAAGAAGGAATTCATTGCCGAACGGGGCTTGCCGATCCACAAGGACGATATCCAGCCGATGTTTGAGGTGGAGATACTGCAATCCGTCGTCCAGCAGGAGCGTATCGACTTTCCATTTGTCGATGGCAAGCAGGCCGCTTTTGACCCGGTCTTTGTCCACGAGGACGATAACGTTCTTCAAGTTGTGCGCCAGCATGTAAGGCTCATCGCCGGCCGTACGTGAATCCAGCAAGAGCGACGTGCCGTCGGAGACGATCCGCGGAGGATCGGGATTTCTGTTGTACAGCCGATTTAGCAAACTTCGTTTGCGCGGCATGCTTTTGTAACCGCGACTCAGAATTGCCACTCGACGCCCGCCTGTTTGCAACGCGCGAGCAATTTTTTCGACGATCGGTGTCTTGCCCGTGCCTCCGACAGTCAGGTTGCCCACGCTGATCACCAGAACGCCAAGCGCGCGCTCGCGAAAAATTCTTTTCCGGTAAAAATAAAGCCGTAGCTGCACGAGTCGATCGTAAGCGAAGGAGAGCCCGTAGAGGATTCCGCGTAAAATCGAGGCGCGAACGCCATGACGGCGTTCGAGCACAACGTCGATTCCAAACTGTTCCAGGTTTTCAAGCCGCCGTCCCATTTGAATTGCGAATTGCCCGCCGCGGCGGGTGAACTGCTTGTGAATTTCGGAGGGGCATAATACGCGCGCCTCGATTATCGGCACGCGTGACGATTGTACACGACGACGATCGGGCAGCCCGCTTCATAGCCGCAGCGACCCGATCTGGATGTTGCAACGTAATGGCGCAGATTGTCGAGCCGCTGCCGCTAAGGAAGGCGCCAAACGCACCCGCTTTTTCGGCCGCAGCGATGACGCCGGGAAGAAATGGTATCAGTTTTGCGCGAAATGGCTGATGAATGAAATCGCCGAATGCGCCCCGCAGGTTTTTGTAATTTTTTGAAGCGAAGGCCGCAGTAATTGCACACGCGTTTCCACAATTCTCAACCGCTGCAGCGTGCGAAATTTTGGATGGCAGGAGCTTTCGTGCTATCGAAGTTTGTATTTCAAGCTCCGGAACCAGTAAAACGAAATACAACCGCGACGAAACTTCAAAGCGCTGAAACGTAGGGACGCCGCGCTGCGTCAGCCGGTCGGCGCGGAGCGCCGACCGTACCACCACCGTAAAACCGCCGAAGGTCGCCGGCGCAGCGTTATCAGGATGACCTTCCAAGTCAGCGCATAATCGGAATAACGCGAATCGGTCGAGCGGGTCGCCGCTGAGGCGGTTGAGCGCATGCAAAATGCCGAGGCGAATGGTTGCGCTGTTGCCCAAGCCGCGCGACCGCGGAATTTTTTCTAAGATTGAAAAAGAAAACGGAAAAGCGCGGCCACGGGCCTGTTTGAAAAATCGCCCGGCTGCCTGCGAGACAATTTCCGGATGGGGTTGTTCGGGCAATCGACCGCTAGTAACTGTTACGCTGTTATAAATGCGCAGTGCGGCACCAAGGCAATCAAAGCCAGGACCGAGATTCGAGGTGCTCGCCGGAACGCGAACGGTAACTTGCTGCATTCGGAGACGGATTGTAGCGACGCCCGGCTTTAGCGGCAACCGATCCGTTAGCTCATGCCGAATCGAAAGTATGTCCTTGGATACGGACGACGAAAATGAGTCCTGGCTGGATTGATGCAAGCTTGTTTCGCGATTTCCAAGCCGAGGGAACGGACGCGCACCGGCTCTGCACGACGGAGGATGGTTGGGTGGAACGCTTCGGACCCGACATTCTCATCTCGTTCAAGAGAGTCCTCATTCGCGAGCGGCTCATCCAGGAATTGAAGGAGTGGGCAAACGGTGTTCCTTTCAAGTTTGGACGCATTTTCGCCCGATTCGTTCCTCGAAAAAGCGAACAACGCGAACCGCCTGGTCTCATATGTGGGAACCCGGCTGAAAATCTACAAACGATCGCTACCGAGCGACGTTTGAAATTTGGGATGGACTTCGGCGCGGGCTTCTCCGTCGGCTTGTTTCCCGATCAGAGGGAAAATCGCAGCTATGTCCGTCACATCGCGCCCAAGCGGCTGTTGAACTGCTTTGCCTACACTTGCTCCTTTTCCGTGAGTGCGGCCTACGTCGGAGCAACGACTCTCAACATCGACCTTTCCAAGAAATCTCTGGCCCGTGGACGCGAGAATTTCGCCCTGAACGGCCTGCCCGCAATGGGCCATCGCTTTGTCGCCGACGACGTGATGGAGGTATTGCCGCGGTTGGCACGAAAAGGCGAGAAGTTCGATGTCATTATCCTTGACCCGCCAACTTTTTCGCGTTCGCCCGGAGGAAAAACGTTTCACGTTGAAAATGATTTCGAAAAGTTGCTCGTTGATTCCCTCGAACTGGCAGAACGAGACAGCCATGTCCTGCTCTCGACTAATTGCTCCACATTGCGTGAGCATGCGCTGGTAGTCATGGCCCGCTACGGACTGAAGGCAGCGCGCCGCGCCGGTGCTTTTCATCGATCGGTTCCATTGCCTGATTTCCCGCCGGGCACAGGTGCAAGTGCGATTTGGGTCACCCTTCGTTGACAGCTCGATGCGCGCAAGGCAGGATCAGAATCCGAATCAATAAGCGAAATGGACCGCTCATCTGCTGAAGTAGCTGCCGAGTTTCCGGAACGCGGAGTGCATTGGGTTAAAGAACAGGTCGAGACCGCTCTCAGCGAAACCGAGGATTATATTCGCGAGAAACCGACGCAATCGCTTCTGTGCGCGTTTGTGGCTGGCTATATCTTGAATCGGCTGCCGCTGGGCCGAATACTGGGTGGTCTCTTTCGTTTACTCATAATAGCACTAAGACCCGCGATCCTGATTTACGGCGCCGCCAAGCTGTATCAGGCGGCCCAGGAAGAAGAATAATTCGTCGGGGTGCTCGCCGTAGCGAAGGCTTCTATTTAGTCCGGCGTTTGACACAAACGCCGCTACATCATTTCTGCAGCGTGAACCCGAGCTTCAGCGTTACCTGCCAATGAGCGACGTTGCCGTCCTCGATGTATCCGCGCGTTTCGGTCACCTCGAACCAGCGCATGTTGCGAACTGTCTTCTTGGCGCGCGCCAGCGCATTGTGTACCGCTGCCTCAAATCCATCGGGCGAGGAACCAACCAGTTCAATTTTTTTATAAATATGATCAGACATGAGGCATTATTCTCTGTGGAAGTGGTCAAACACAACAAAAAGCCCAGCCTTGGCTGAGGCAAGAGGCTGCGGCTGGCGTGGTGACCTACTCGTCGCCAAATTTGCTTTACAAACGCATCGTAATTTAGGCAGCCTCGCCCTGTGGGAAAATCGCTGGCCCTCTTTGTGTCGCTTCTAACGGCTCTTTCCTGCGTCCATGCTCAGGACCAGGAGCGCAAGCTGGTCGATCGCCTGCTGAGGCCGGACATGACTCTGCAAAACAACGAGCAGAAGAAGAAGTTCATCGCTGATGGCACATCGATAAACAAAAAGGCAAGCGTAGGCACATTTTACGTCGAGAAGAAGTCCGATTCGAAAACGTTCGCGGGAACAGCAGATTTCTCGACGCAGCGATTCAATTCCCGGTCTTTCCATGGCAGTCGCAGCGCATTCGAGAATTCGCCTCAGCAACCAGCCGGAAACTCTCGACCTGCTTATCCAACTAAATCGGCTCACGGACCCCGCGATGCCCCGCAATCCAACAAGAAGGTTGCAAGCCGCGCCTACGCAGAGAACCGGCCGTTTCTGGATCAGGGTAAAAACCAGAAGTCGCTCAACCGGCAAAACGCGCCGCTCAC
>DASTZJ010000014.1:0-3682 GCA_035764345.1 Candidatus Udaeobacter sp. | reverse complement strand
ACGTATCGGTTGAAAGATCTCGGTTCGACCAATGGCACACACGTCAATGGTAAGCCGGTCACCGAAACGTTGCTGCGCTTTGATGACCGAATTCGATTTGGTGCGACCGAAGCTCGCTTCGAATCGGACGCGAGCGGATCGCGACCGCTGCCCCAGCTCGAGGAGATCAAAGCCAGACCGGCAGAATTGAGCGCGGCGCCCGCGGATTTTACCAACGCTTCTCCATTCCGACGCCAAAAACAACAGAGCGACCCGGTTCGCAATGGAATTTTTATCGGTTTGGCGATTGTTCTGCTCGTGTTTCTGGGGAGCATGATCGCAGTGCTAATGATGCACGCCCCAGGTTTGTAAGTCCCACAAATTCCGTGGCACATTCGATGATGATGCAGCGGGATCCCTCGACTTCGCTCGGGATGACAGCAGGAACAAAGCGCCTTTTGCTTTTCGATATCGATGGGACGTTGATCCACTCCGGCGGCGCAGGCGTGCATGCGCTTAAATCGGCCTTTAAAGAACGTTTCGGCATCGACGACGATCTGCATGACATCGAAATTGCCGGTATGACCGATTCGGGCATCGTCGTCAGCATACTGAACAAGCACAAAATTCCCGCGACGAACGAAAACGTGAGCGCGTTCCTGGATAGCTACGTGCATTTTCTTTCGCTGGAATTGCCCCGTCGCAAAGGCAAACTGCTGCCGGGCGTACTAGAGCTGCTCGAAAGGCTCAAGTCGCGGCCGCATCTCGTCCTGGCGCTTCTCACGGGCAATGTCTCCCGCGGAGCGCAACTAAAGCTCGAGCACTACGGTGTCTGGCATTTTTTTGAATTTGGCGCGTTTGCAGATGATCATCGGGACCGTAACCGGCTCGGACCGTTCGCCCGCGCGCGCGCGAAAGAGAAACATGGCCGCGAATTCTCAGCATCGGAGATCGATGTGATTGGAGATACACCGCGCGATATTGCCTGCGGCAAGGCCTTGGGTGCGCGCACAGTCGCCGTGGCTACCGGCACATGGAGTCGCGATCGCCTTGCCGAATATCAGCCGGATTTCCTGATCGATGATCTTTCGGATGTGCAAAGAGTGATCCATACGCTCGGATGGTGATCCATTGACGATTGAAGGGTTGGATGAACAAGAAGAACGCCTCCCCATTTGCTCCGAAGCCGCATCAAGACCGGCCCAACGTGTTGCCGCTCAAGGGCGAAATCGATCTCCACGTTTCACCTGTCGTTACGGCATCACTCACCGCAATGATCGAGAAAAAACCGGAACGCGTCGTGATCGATCTTTCGGACGTGACTTATATCGATAGCGCAGGCCTGGCGGCGCTTATTCAAGCCATGCAAAAGGTGGAAGCCTACGGAGGAAAATTTTTCCTGGCTGGTTTGCAGGAAACGGTGCGCTCAATTTTCGAAATCTCGCGCCTCGATCAAGTGTTCCAGATTTTCCCGGACGCGGATACCGCGCTGGCCGCGACCTGAACCGACTTCAAGGTTAGAACAAGCGGGACAGAGTGCGCCTCGCCTGTACTGCTGATAATACGATGGAGGTCCACGCATACTCTTCAGGCATCGGGGTAATTCGCGTCTGCTGGATAATTTTCATAATAGTCTGGTTGGTGGCAGCCGCCTCGGCCAAGCGCACGATTTACCGCGAAAGCAGTGCGGAGCGAACGCGCTACTGGGTAGCGCTCGCGATCGGTTATTTTCTGCTGATCAAATCCAGCAGTCTGCCGCCCCCGTCCGATTGGCTTGTCGTTCCGCATACAAAATCAAGCGCCTGGATAGGTGCTTTCCTGTGCGTCAGCGGCCTTGTGTTTGCCATTTGGGCAAGGGTGATACTTGGAGGAAACTGGAGCGGCGTGATCACGCTAAAAGAAGGACATGAACTCATTGAGCGCGGGCCTTACCGCGTTGTGCGTCATCCCATTTACACGGGACTGCTTGCCATGTTTGCCGGCACCGTCATCGCCATTGGGTTTTTCGGCGGATTCATAGGCTTGGTGCTTCTGTTCGTCAGTTTTTGGATAAAGCTCAAACGCGAAGAAGATTTGATGTTAAAACATTTTCCGGAGAAATACTCCGCTTATCGCCACAGAGTAAAACGCATCATTCCGTTCGTCGTTTAGCCACGCTGCGTAGGACAGCGAGCGTCTCGTTGATGTTTTGTAAAATGTCGAATTGCGCTGCGAGTTGGCTGTTTGTCGATCTGGCTGCGACGCGGCGTGATGGATCGGACCAGAAGCGGATAGCGCCGCGCAAAGCGAGGAGGTCGCCTGCGTGATCGACAATTGATCCGTGGGCTCCGTTCTCGATGATTTCGCTAAAACCGTTGGAACGCGTGGTGATCACAGGCAAACCACAGGCGAGCGCCTCCAGACAGGCATTTGAAAATGGATCGTAAATTGTCGGCAAAATAAAAATGTCCGCTGCAGCGTAAACACGTAGCATATCCGCAACTTCGCCGAGAAATTGCACCGTCTCTTCGCGCCAAAAGCGCAGGCGTTTCGTCTTGTAGAGCCTTGCATTTCCGCGGCCGGCAACGATCAACCGCATCTTGCGGTCTTTGCAGAGGGCTGCTGCCTCGATAGCAAAAAGCAGCCCCTTGCGCTCCCAACCCGAGCCTGCAAACAACAACGCGGTTTGGTCTGGCTTTAGATTTAATTCCTCGCGCGACTTTTCGCGAAGCTCGGGATGGAACCGGAATTTCTCCAGCGGAACACCATTGCGAACAATGTCGATCTTGTCTGCCGGATAACGATAAAGATTAACGATTTCATCTTTGACCATTTGTGAGGCAGCGATCACGCGCCTGGTGTTCCCATCGGAAAAAAGCGACTGTTCCAGCCGTAACAGATCGTGATGCTTCGAACTAAGACTCCGAACAAATCGCTTCAAAGGCAGCTCAAACTTTCCTCTGCGCTCAAGCCAGGCGCGATGAACTCCATCGCCGGCCCGATAAACGTCACAGCTCCAGACGCGCTCAAGGCTGAACAGAACATCGCTGTGAAGTTCGGCGCGCATTCGTTCCAGCTCGCTGGCAAATCCGATCGGCGATTTGCCACGCAAGCGCGTGATCGATCCAAATGGCCACTCGGCGTCCGGCCAGTCATTCGTCGCAGCAAGCTGCACTTCATGTCCAGCGTCGATTACGCCACCCGCGAGGCGTTTCAGGTACGCCTCCGCGCCACCAGTCGGCGAATAACCGCGTCGAACAAAGACAATACTGAGTTTTCTGCCCATATGTCTCTTGTCATTTAAAACGAAGCGCATTCGACTCGCTTTGCTCGCTCATGGGTGAATTTCGCGCAGCGGAGAAATCTCTTTGTCTTTAAATAGCCCTACGCAACGGACTAAACAATCCGAGATGTCTGGACCGCGTTCGACGTGACATAACAGGTCACTTTACACGTCTCTCGTTCGCCAGAATACTAGCCCGATGCCGGGTGAAACCTTAAACGCTTCTGCGCCGCCACGTTCCGCCTCACCCGCAATGCGTACTTTGCCCAGGCATTTGCTCTATTCCATTTTTGCGCGCATCGGGGGTTCCGGCCTGGATACAGATGCATTTGAAACCCTGCGCGCGTCGTATCGCGGAGGATTCCTGGGCAAAGCGATCGCTTATGATAACCGGCAGAAGGAAATTCCTGCTTCGTTGATTCATTCTTTGCGCTGGCATCC
>DASTZJ010000013.1:0-3247 GCA_035764345.1 Candidatus Udaeobacter sp. | reverse complement strand
CCAAGTTCGCGCTTATCGTTGCTTTGCTTGTATTGGCTATCGCCTTGGCGACCAGTTTTTCAATCCTTTTCCGTCGGGGAGTTGCTGGGGCAGCGGCGTCTGTTTCCGAAAAAAGCATCGCTGTCCTTCCGTTCGAAAACTTGAGCGACGACAAAGCGAACGCCTACTTCACCGAAGGTGTGGGCGAGGAGATTTTAACCGACCTGGCAAAAATCGCCGATCTCAAAGTCATCAGTCGCACTTCGGTTATGCAATACAAGAGCGGCGTCGGCCGTAATCTGCGCGAGATTGCTGAGCAGCTCGGTGTGGCACACGTTTTAGAAGGAAGCGTGCAGCGGATGGGTGGCCGAGTGCGCGTGAACGCGCAATTGATCGATGCGCGCACCGATGCGCACCTATGGGCGGAGCACTACGATCGTCCGCTTGATGACGTCTTCGCCATCCAAAGCGAAGTTGCACAGGCGATCGCTGATCAATTGAACGCCAAACTCTCTCCGGAGGAAAAAGCAGCCATCAAGCAACGACCCACGGCCGACCTGGTGGCCTTTGATCTTTATGCGCGAGCCGAAGCTCTTCGCGCCGCCACAAGTTTCAATGCGCAGCTGAAGGATAATCTTTTCGAGGCCGTGCGTTTGCTCGACCAGGCGATCGCACGCGACCCGGCGTTCTTCCTTGCCTATTGCCGCTTGGCTGAAGCACATGACCTCATTTACTTTTTCGGAAGCGATCACACGCCGGAGCGCCTTGCACTGGCGAATGCGGCTATCCAGGCCGCAATGCGTTTGCGGCCCGGCTCTGGCGAAGCGCACCTTGCCCTGGCGGAGCATCTCTACCGTGGTTACCGAAACCACGAACACGCTCTCGCGGAACTGACTCTGGCCCGCCGTACATTGCCGAACGATCCGCTGCTCTTCGAATTAACCGGTTTCATTACTCGACGGCAAGGTCGGTGGGAGGACTCCACAACTGCTCTTAAGCGCGCCCTGGAGCTGGACCCGCGCAACCTCTTTTTCCTCCAGCAGTTGTCGTTCACTTATGAATACCAGCACCGTTATCGGGACCTCGCCGCGGTTCTGGATCGGGCGCTCAAACTGGTTCCTTCCGACCCAGACACACGGCTGGAGCGAGCATTGATTGATCTCGCAGAACGCGCAGATCCAAGATCCGCTCACACAACCATCGAGGCAGTCGTTGCCGAGGACCCCGAGGCTGCCAAAACCATTGCCGAACGATGGCTCTACGTCGCCATATGCGAGCGCGACAACTTCGGCGTCTCTCGCGCGCTTGCCAATATTTCTTCTGAGGGAACTAGTACTGGCAACATTTGGTGGCCTCGCGTTTATTTCGAGGCCGTGGCTGCCCGCGCTCGCGGTGATGCGACTGTCGCCCGCGCCGCACTCACCGCTGCTCGCGCCGAAGTTGAGAAGACTATGCGCGGGCAACCAGATTACGCCCAAGGGCTCACCGTCCTCGGCCTAATCGATGCCGGTCTTGGCCGCAAAGACGACGCCATCCGGGAAGGAAGCCGCGCAGTCGAACTTGTACCAATTTCGAAAGACACCATCGATGGGACTGATCTGATCTTAAATCTCGCGGTCATTTACGCTTGGACAGGCGAGAAGGATCTCGCGTTAAAGCAACTGGCCGAGGCAGCGCATCTGCCAAGTTCATTAAACTATGGTTGGTTGCGTTTGCATCCGGACTGGGACACGCTGCGCGGCGATCCGCGTTTCGAGAAAATCGTCGCCTCTCTCGCGCCGAAGTAGAGGCAGCTTCGCAAAAAGCTTTATGGAAACGGTCCGCTTTCTCTCAACGTTTAGATACGTAATCAGAAGTTGCGACGCAGCCGCAACTCCAACCGGCTTTTGTCAGCCGCTCACGCAATGCCGTGATCCGGGCTTACGATGCTGCGGGCAACGTGATTGAAACGCACGAGCAAGCAGGCGAGTTCAAAGAGCCGTAGATTACTTTTTGTCTATCCGCGTTTGAATGCCTCTTCGCTATTGTATGACATTCGGTTTCCCGTAGTTCACCCATGGACGTGTCCCAAAACTCCACTGCACATCCACAATGCGCATCGGGCCCGGCATCCGGCAGCATGCGGTTCCGCTGGCACTATGTTTTCATGATTTACTTTTCGCGAAGCGAAGGTTTGTGTTCGCGATAAGTGGGATTAGAGGCGGTTTATTGGATCAAACGCGATCCAAAGAAGGCTCTTAGCTGGTTCACGCCAGACGAGGTCATTGGCGGCGCGGAATACTTCGGCGATAGATGATAACCGGAAGCTGCGTTCCGTGGCTCAGTTGCGGAGGCGGATTTACACGCTACGGGGTGGGGGTGGGCGTAGGAGTGGCACTGGGAGTAGGACTAACAACAATTACAGTACTTGATGCCTCCGCTCCTTCATTGGGCTCTTTTTTGTACGTGATGAAGAGCGTGGCGCCGCTTATCGGGGCGACCCTCACTTCAGCCGGACCCGCTATAATCACTCGGTTATTAATTTCTGGAAAATTTTGCGAATTGGCTCCGGTGCTAAGGTCGATCCGGATCGCGGTTAGAACATTCGCGATCCCACCAGCCTCACCGGACAGCGTCACCTGAACCACAGCGCGCTCAACGCCTCCCTCCTGAGTAAAATTCGTGATTTTGAGAAAGCGATCGTCAGGGACGGTGATTGTGAGCGGCGAAGTCGTGATGATTTTGCTCTTGAATCCGCCGCCAAAGACAAAGCCAGTATTCAGGAGAAAGAAAGCAATCAAACATCGGCTGAGATTCATTTTCATCGTTATATACGCGACCATCGCATCAGCCAATCAAAATCGACCGTCGCCCCGTCAAACGGTCGTCTCCCCATCCACTTTAGGTTAGGACCACAGGCTACGCAGGCCTGAGACCCTGAAAGCATTTGCGCGCCAGGCAAGCGAAACTCACGCTTCAACCGCAGCGCGCACGTTTACGAGGCGGGAAGGCCTCAATTAATACCTTTGCTTGCTATTGCTCGGGCTCGTTGCTAAAGAACTTTCCGTGACTGAGACGAGCTCAGCGATGCCAGAAGAGATCGTCTGGCGCGGCACATCGTCGCAATGGAAAAATTTCGGTGTCTATCTTTTGTGCGGTCTCTTTTGCTGGCTCATCGTGCCTATTTTTTTCGCGGTAGCCCGTTATCTCCAAACAAAATGCAAAATTTTCGAGCTAACGACGCAGCGCTTCAAAACCACCTCCGGCGTTTTTAGCAAAGTCACCGACA
>DASTZJ010000012.1:0-5071 GCA_035764345.1 Candidatus Udaeobacter sp. | reverse complement strand
GGAGCACATAGTCCGGGTGGCCATCGCTATTAAAGTCGGCTACTGCGGCCCTGGCTGTGCCACCAGCTAGTGGCCCGTTCACTAAATCATAACCGACAACGTCAAGGTTGATACCTTCCGGCGACGTAGCTGTGACATCGGAAGATTGACCTTGGCAACCAGCGGCATTCTGCACGTAGGGATGCGCTTGCGGGCACGCAGTGCTCAGCCAATCGCCCAAATCCATGCTCGGATTCTGATTGAAATTGACGATGTTCGTAACGCCGCCGTTGATCGAGAAATACCGTGTGCCGCTCGAAGTGATATTTCTGACGCCAGCAGACGACCAACTGAATAAGTCCTGAACGCGGAGATTAGAGACGTCTGCATGCGATGCAAAAGCGATTACTTCGTCTATTTCATGCTCGGTGGCATTCTGCGCGTCGAAGTTACTCCCGCTGACAGGCCGCGTGAACTGAAACGGCGCGGAGGAATGAAGCGTAACAATCCCATCATATGGTCCGCCGTCGCCAACGGTCCCGTTTGCGAACATTGCTGGCGGCGTGTTCAACCCAACCGCCCGGCCGTTTGCGCTCTTTGGCTTGATGTTCGCGGATAATGCAGTTCCCGGCAGACTTGCGTTCGCGAGATTGTCGTTATTGGTCTTTGCATCGGCTCTCAAGGCGTTGATGTAAGTGTCCCACGGAATCGTGTAAATTACGGAGTCACTTTGCGAGAGAGTGCCCTGCGGCAGCGGAGTCCCGTTCGGCCCAGTAGTCGAGTAGCGAAAACGAATCTGGATCGTAATCGGATCGCTAAACAGCGACTCGTAAATCGAGATAGCTCGGTTGATCATCGCCTCAATCGCCGCCGCGTTTGGGTTGTTGGTAATAGAACTGTCGAACGTCGGGTGAATGATCAACCCAACAGTAGCTACCGTTGAAACACTCATTACATCCGAGTAACGGCCCGGGCCATTCGCGTTGTAAGCGCGGACCCGATAGTAGTAGGTGGTGCCCGGATTCAGACCAGTCACGACCCGCCCAGTCACATTGCCCACGTCCAGGTCGTGATAACCATTCAGGTAACTCCTAAACGAGTTATTTGTTGAAACATCCAGCAGGTAGCCGATCGCGCCTTTTGCGCCGTCCCAACTCGCCATAAAGCTGCCTCGCGTCGGTGCCGGAATTTCAATTTCACCTTGCTCCGGCATTTCGGCGGCGCTTGAAAACCCGGGCGCTGTTTCCAGTTCAATTCGCGTTTCGTGCCTCGCGACACCCGCTTCAAATACAGGCGATCCGCCGGAGGTGTTGTTCTGACCCGGTGAACTTGTATTCCCAATTGGTGGGGCCAGTCCCAACGCTGCGCCACACGCAACAATAACTAAAGGCTTTATTAAAAAACGCTGCATTGTGTCGCTATGAAAGGCGCGAGCTTAGATGACAATTCTTACCGCACAAGCCGAAAAATTGTGTCGCCGCAGGCTTTCGGAATCTGGCTGCGTGTACGCGTTCAGATTCGTCACATTTGCCCCCGCCGCTGGTAAAATTGGTAGCGCTCAATAATTGAGTCGACGTATTTCCGCGTTCCGGGAAAGTCGATGCTTTGTAGGAACTGCCTTACGGGGACATCAGCGGCACTGTTTCCGCCGCTCCACCGCTCCGCACGACTGGCGCCCGCGTTGTATTCGGCAAGCGCAAAGGGAGTGGGATCTGACTGCGCTTCCCAGCGTTCAAAGGCGCGATGCAAATACCATATGCCAGCCTCAAGATTGGTTTTCGCATCAAAAAGTTGCTCCACTTGGAAATTGTTAACCTTGTTTTCACGCGCCCATTCGTTGGCGGCTTTTTCGCTCACTTGCATAAGTCCGCGCTCTCCGTGGCTGCCACGTTTTTTCGGGTCGAAGCGGCTCTCACGCCAAACGACCGCTTTCACAAGCATCGGATCGAGATGATGTTCGGCCGCGACGTTTCGAATTAAGCGATCATACTGATGAAACCGCGCCGGACTCATCCACTCGTAAAACGTGTAGACTGGATCGCCTGATCGGATAGCGAGATAAGCGAAGCCAGCGGCCAACGCCAGCATGACGCAGACGATCAGTTTGAACAGGAATCGTATCACTTCGGCATCAAATCTCGTGCTCCTGCTCTCACGAGCAATTAAATTAACGCGGCCTCTCCCATGACAAAACCTGGTTACATTCGCGTCATCATCGATCGGGCGATCCACCGCGAGCTCGATTATGCCGTGCCCGAGGGTCTGATGGACCGGCTCGGAGTCGGCTCCCGCGTGCGCGTGCCGTTTCGAGAGAAATCTGCTCTTGCGACAGTCGTCGCCATTTTGGAACGGAGCGAAGCGAAAGGCATCCGGTCAATCGAAGCGGTGGTAGGCGAAGCGCCCATCTTGAGCGAACAATTGCTCGAGCTAGGCAGATGGATCAGCGCCTATTATTGCTGCCCGATCGAAAGAGTAATGCGCAGTTTGTTGCCGCAAGTCATCCGGCACGCGGAAGTCGGATGGAAAAAACAATTGTTCGTGCAGCCAGGGCGCAAGATCGACAATGAAGAAATTGAGAAGTTGCGAAAACGCGCGCCCCGGCAGGCGGAACTCTTGGAGGCGATCTCACGGTTGGAAGGACCTATTCGCGCGGCTCAACTTCTGCGACAAACCTCTCTCGATAACCAGACACTTCGTGCCCTGGTGAAACGCGGTCTTGTGGAGTTGCGAGAGGAAGCAGTGGTTCGCGATCCACATGCGGATGAGCAGTTCATAGCCACTTCGAATCTCATTCTGAACCAGGAGCAAACCCGCGCGCTTAAGGAAGTCACCGAAGCGCTCGATTCGCCTGAGAATGCGCGCCCGATTTTGCTCCACGGCGTGACCGGCTCCGGGAAAACGGAAATTTATCTGCAGGCAATCCGCGCAACGCTTGAGCGCGGACGCACAGCAATTGTCCTCGTTCCTGAAATTTCGCTAACCCCACAGACGGTCGAACGCTTCAAGGGTCGGTTCGCCGACATGCAGGACGTAGTGGCGGTGTTGCACAGCCATCTATCCGAAGGCGAACGCCACGATGAATGGCACAAAATTCATTCTGGTCGCGCGCGCATCGTAATCGGCGCGCGCAGCGCGGTCTTCGCGCCACTGAAAAAGCTTGGCCTCATCGTGGTCGATGAGGAACATGAGACGACATATAAACAGGAAGAAGCTCCCCGATATCACGCGCGTGATGTCGCTGTCGTCCGCGCGAAGATTGAGAAATCTGTTGCGGTCTTGGGAAGCGCCACGCCGTCACTCGAGAGTTATCACAATGCGTCCATCGGAAAGTACCGGCTCGTCACTCTTACTCAGCGCGTGGACGAAAAGCAGATGCCGCTCATGCGCATCGTCGACCTTCGTCAGGAACCACGGAAAGAAAAGGCGGCAACGATCTTGTCCGAAAAATTGCGAGCCGCGATTGCAGATCGTCTGGAAAAACGCGAACAGACCATTCTGTTCTTGAATCGGCGCGGCTTTTCAACTTCGCTCCTATGCAGCAATTGTGGCGAAGCGCGCAACTGTCCGAATTGCAGTGTCGCCCTCACCTTTCATCGGCATCCCGCGGTCGTGGGACGGTTAAGCTGTCATTTGTGTGGGCATACCGCCGCGGTACCAAAGAAATGTCCCGCTTGCGGACAAGACGCCTTGATTTACGCGGGCTTTGGCACAGAGAAGGTCGAGTCAACCGTCTCGCAAATTTTTCCCAAAGCTGTCGTGTGCCGCATGGATGCAGACTCGATGACGCGGAAGGAAGCGTATCGCGAAACGTTGAGAAACTTTCGCACCGGCAAGATCGATATCCTCGTCGGCACGCAGATGATTGCGAAAGGGCTGCATTTTCCGAATGTGACGCTGGTCGGAATCATCAATGCAGATCTCGCGCTGCATCTGCCCGATTTTCGCGCCGGTGAACGGACGTTTCAGCTTCTCACGCAGGTCGCGGGACGCGCCGGCCGTGGAGAGACATCAGGCGAAGTTTTCGTACAAACTTACACGCCGTTTAGTCCGTCGATTCAGTTTGCGAGGCACCACGATTTCGCCGGTTATTTCCAACAGGAACTCGAATTTCGCGAGCGCTGCGATTTTCCACCATTCAGACACGCGATCCTGATCACCGTACGTTCAGCACACGAAGGTCGCGCGAAATTGTCGGCCGAAACATTACAACGCCGATTGAAAGAAGCACTGCCAGAAGAATTCATCCTGGGCGACGCAACGCCTGCGCCGCTGGAAAAACTGCAAGGCCAGTTCCGTTTTCACATCCTGATCCGCGGCGAAGCCATCATGCGCCTAAGCCGCCTTGTACGCGAAACGCTCGACAAACTGCCATTCCCCGAAGACGTCACCGTCACGATCGACGTTGATCCTTATCAGTTGCTGTAGGCGTGTTAGTGCCGCTGCTCGATTTGAAGAAGTACAAAAAAACGTGGCGAACGACGGGCGATCTCGCGAAACTCGGGACTAAGAATCAAGCTAATCGCGAGCCCCAAGCCCATCTCGCCTAGCTGCGACATCCAGTGATCCAATGATAGATGAAGCTGCTTACTCAATTGTGGCGCATAGAGGAGAAGCGTTAAACCAAGTGCAGTCCAAATGAATCCATTGATTCCCAGAATGAGACAGACGCTGGGAAGCCAGCGAGAAGCGGTGCGATACTTTGGAGCAAACGCATGAAACAAACATGCCGACGATAAAAGCGGCATAGCAAAGTAGCATATAATGAAAGCTTCTTTAGGCACGTTGAAGTACAGCCGAGAGTTTCACTTTTCGCACGTAAAGATTTCAAGCGTGATTGTAGCGGCGGCTACAATTCGTCACTTGCTACTCCCGGCCGGTGGTAAAATGCGGCCGTATTCGGACGTTTTGCCGCGCATGTCAAAGTAGTGGTAAGCTTCAAGCGCAACTTCGCTGATGGCGCGCTCGGCAGCTCGCTCATCGCGGTCGTAAGCGGTCATCACGCTGATCGCGAACGGACGGTTCGGTGTGAAAACGATACCGCAATCGTTTCGCACAGCTTCTAATTCGCCTGGCTTATTGGCGACCTGAATGT
>DASTZJ010000011.1:0-5321 GCA_035764345.1 Candidatus Udaeobacter sp. | reverse complement strand
CAGCGACAGATCAGAGATGTTTCGCGCGGCTCAACATGACACTATGGGACGTGCGACGTAGTTTGCATTCGAGATTCAGTTGAGTTGGAGCTTGGAATTTCGACATTAGGCGATGCAGCTTCCCTTCGAGCAATTTCCCGCGCTGAGCGCAATTGAGATTTGTCGGCACGTTTTTACGCGGAGAATTCTAGGCGTCGACGTTTCGCATGACAAAGCCGAAGTCCTGAAGAGACTTGACGCCAAGCATCGCGAAATTCGGAACGCAATCGGCGTAGGCGATTGGCCGTTCTTCACAGCTCAACAAATTCACAGAAACAAGGTCGCAGTTATCGATAATTCTAGCCGCGGCCCTGTGGGCCGGGAATTCCGCGGCTGCGATGGCATCATCACCAATCAATATGGAATCGTGCTGGGCGTTTACGTCGCCGACTGCTGCGCGGTTTACATTGTCGATCCAAAAACACCGGCTGTTGGTCTGGTTCATTCCGGCCGCAAAGGCACCGAGCTTGGCGTTGTCCCCAACGCAATCAAGGAAATGACCGAACGCTTTGGCTCCGATCCAGAAAACATGATCGTGCAATTCAGCCCCTGTATTCGTCCGCCGCATTACGAAGTCGATTTTGCGGCTGAAATTGTTCGACAATGTGGGGCGCTCGGTGTGAAAGACATTCACGACTCCGGCGTGTGCAGTGCCTGTGACCTCAATCGTTACTACTCCTATCGCGCTGAAAAAGGAAAAACCGGCCGAATGCTGGCGCTGTTGACATTGAGTTAGGGACGCCGCGCTGCGCGTCCGGACAGCGCAGCGCGCTGTCCTTCCCAAACGAAAAAACGTTCGCTTTCAATCTTCGCACCGTTTAAGGGGGCAAACGCCGCGCTTCATTGCGTTCGCGACGAAGTCCAGGAATTCGCGCGCTGGTCCACGGAACTTCATCGTCGCTGCCTTTGCAATCACCTGGCTGATGTTCAGTCCGCTCAGGTAAACAAGTTTGAATGCGGCTTTGATTTCGTCTCGCTCTTTTGCGCTGAAACCCGCTCGACGCAGACCGACCACATTTAAACCAAAAACAGAATTGCGTTCCGCCGCGATTACAAACGGCGGAATATCTTTGCCGAAGGCGGAGCTCCCTTGAACCATGACGAGTCTCCCGATGTGCATGAATTGGTGAAATGTCGAGGCACCGCCGAGAAATGCGCCGTCATCGACCCGAACGTAACCGGCAAGCAAACAGTTGTTAGCGATAATGACATTATTTCCGATCTCGCAATTGTGACCGATATGCGCACCGGCCATCAGAAAGTTTTTATCACCGATTTTTGTAGCGCTGCTCTCAGCGGTGCCGCGATGAATGGTGCAGTATTCGCGGATGATGTTGTCGTTTCCGATCTCCACCTTCGTTTTTCGTTCCAGCGAAAAGGAAACATCCTGCGGCGGCGCGCCGATCACGGCGCCGTGGCCGATGAAACTGCCGGCACCAATTTCGACTTCTCCTTCCATCACGACGTGTGATTGCACGATCGTTTTTTCACCGATCACTGCCTGCGGTCCAACGATTGAAAATGGTCCAATTTCGACGCCAGCGCCGATTCGCGCGCCAGGATCAACAATAGCGGTGGGGTGAATCTTCGCGTCGCTCATGTTTGCCAGGAAGCTTTCGAGTGACGACGTGGGTATTGAGTCGCCTCTCCTTTTCGAAGGGAGAGGGGAAGGGTGAGGGTTGATCCAAGACAAGTTCGTTCCAATCCCTCACCTTCATCCTCTCCCCTTGAGCAAGGGGAGAGGCGATTTCTGCATGCCGCTGTCACAAGACGCCTGCTTCCTTGAAACTAAAGTAGCCGGGATTTCCTTCCGACGGCGCGCCAATGATGATGTGATCGAGCAATTTGATTTGCAACAACTCGGCAGCCTCGGCCAGACGTCTCGTTAGGCTGTGATCTGTCTGACTAGGCGACGCGTCGCCGGATGGATGATTGTGTACAACGATGACTGCATAGGCGGAATAGGTAATGGCAGGCCGAAAAATTTCCCGCGGATGCGCAATGCTCTCATTCATGCTTCCGACCGACACGGACTCGACGCGCATCAAACGATAACGCGTGTCGAGCAAGACAACGCGAAGCGACTCAGTCCGCAGCATTCGCATTTCACGTCCCAGCAGTTCGTGGATCAATTCTGGTGAATCGAGCTTTTGCTGGAACAATGGTTCCTGCGCGAAACGTTTCCCCAGATTAAACGCTGCTACCAATTCCAACGCCTTGGCTGGACCGATTCCCTTGATTGCCTTAAGTTCGTTGACCGAACAGCGGCTCAATTCCGCGAAGGATTTGTATTTGTTGAGAAGCTCGCGAGCTACCTCTATCACGTTCATTCCACGCCGGCCGGTGCGGAGCAGGATTGCGATCAACTCCGGATTGGTCAGCGCATCGGGGCCTCGTGCGAGTAATTTTTCGCGCGGCCGCTCATCCTGCGGCATTTCGCGAATTTTCAGCTGCGACATCTAATACGGGAGCCGCCTTTGTTGCGGCCACCTCAGACCCGAAGTTGATCGAACATCTCGCACAAGGCGTTGCCGAGCGATAACAATGCCCCAGCGTAAGGATTCGACTTGACTCCATCCAGCGTACCCTGCGCCTCGCGAATCAAGTCGGTGCCGGCGGCGATCGATTCGTTCAGCGCTCCGTTGGTCGCGCCATTCTTTAAGAGCTCGATCATTTCTTCGACTTGTTCTTCGAGAACAAGCTGGCAACACCGTTCCCGCTCAAACTCAGTCGCAGAGCGGAGGAAAATCAGAACTGGCAATGTGAACTTGCCTTTGCGGAGGTCGGTCCCGAGGGTCTTGCCGGTGGCTCTTTCAGTCCCGGCGAGATCAACACAGTCGTCATAGATCTGATAGGCCGTTCCAATTTGGAACCCGAAATTTTTGAATGTTTCGATCACACCGGGGTTGGCCTCGCTGATTACGGCAGCTAATTCCGCCGCCGCGGAGAACAGCGAGCCAGTCTTCATTTCGACGATTCGCAGGTAATCCTGAACGTCTAGGTTGAGATCGAATTTACGCTGTGTCTGGATCATCTCGCCCGAGCAAACCGTCGCGGCTGTCCGCGCGATCGCTCGGCTGATGTCCGCATTTTCAAAATTTGTCGATAGGGTGAGTGCGTGGGCGAAGAGGCAATCGCCTAGCAAAACACTGAGTGAATTTCCCCAGCGCGCATTCGCAGTCGGCTGAGCACGGCGTCGCTCCGCTTCATCCATCACGTCGTCGTGCACGAGTGTGGCGATATGGATGAGCTCCACGATCACCGCAAGATCGACATGTCCCGAATTAATCTCGCCGGTTGCGCCACCGGCCAAAAGCGTGAGCAGCGGCCGCAAACGTTTGCCGCGACTACCCACTGCGTACACAACGTAGCCTTCGATTGCCGGATCGAAAGCCGCCGCTTGCTGCGCAATGCGGGTCTCGACTTCTTTGAGGTGCGGCTGAACCAACTTCGCCACTTTAGCCAGCAAGCTGGCGGGAGAAGCTGTCGCCGCAGTCCCTGTTAGCTTCGGCCGTGAGCGCGCGAAGAGTTCCACGAGGCGAGGATAGCGGGGCGGATTGTGTGTTGTCAAAGCAACACGAGCGTAAATTTTATTATTTCTGTGAAGCGCCAAACGAAGCGGCGGCTGACACAGCCGCCCTACAATTTACCGCTTTCGCAGCCAAATTTCGGCCGCGTACTTTTGCTGAGCCAGTTCGCGCGCCCGCTTCAAAACATGGTCGTCAATCTTGCGCTCCACGCAATTCATAGACAGAACCTGCGCGAATCGATCGGCCAGTCCATTCCCAACATCGACCCCTTGGATACTGCCCTGCTGTAGCAACCCACGGCGCGTTCGGCGCTGGCCAGCCCCAGCAACTTTGCGCCCGTCAATAATCACGTCCGCGCGTACTGGGTTCCCGAAACAATTGTAGCTCGGGTCGTTGACCCCGGTTTCTGTTCCTAAAAGTGCGGCATGCCCGGCGTCGACCAATACATCGCAGAGAGCGCGGTGAATCTTTTGATAAATCGATATCGACGATTCAGTGAAGATCGTATCGCTCGCTGGAATTACAATTGAATACGTCAGGTCTTTTCCGTGAAAAACGATCCCGCCGCCAGTCCAACGCCGAACTAAATCGCGTTTGTCCTGGTAGCAGGCGACATCGCCAAATCGACCAAAATATCCAAATGAGAGAGCAGGGAACTGCCAGCGATAAAACCGAATCATGGGAACTGTGGCACACTCGAGCAGCGCTTGGTCAATTGCCATGTTCATTGCTGCGCTTTGAGGTGCGTGGTCGTGATAGACATCCAGCGCAGCAAAAATCGTCATTCCGAGCCCTTCGGCTTTGCTCAGGACAGGCTCCGTCGAGGAATCCCGTGGAACTGGCTTGAAGGTTACAACACGGGATGTCTCGACTTCGCTCAACATGACAATTAGGTGGCAAACTCGTCCAGTATCTTACCGACGGCTTCTCGCGGGTCTTGGTGCGCAGTAATCGGTCGGCCGATGACAAGATAGTCTGCACCAGCTTCGAGCGCCTCGCCCGGAGTCATTGTTCGTCTTTGATCGCCAGGCTCTGACCAGCTCGGTCGAATCCCCGGGACAACAATTTTGGTTTTGTCGTCGAATTCTCGACGAAGTGTCTTGATTTCGTTCGGACTGGCTACAACGCCATCGATTTCTGCTTTGACACCTAATTTTGCCAGGCGCAGGACCTGATCGTCCATGCTGCCCGCGATTCCAATTTCGCGCAGTGTCTCTTCAGTCGAACTCGTTAGAACAGTTACACCCAGGAGCAACATATTGTTTGCGCGGGCCGATGTTGCGGCGCGGATCATTTCGCTGCCGCCGCTCAAATGAATGGTGAGCATCTGCACGCCAAGGCGGTTAGCGGATTCGACCGCTCTAGCAACCGTGTTTGGAATGTCGTGCAGCTTGAGATCGAGCCAAACCTTGGAGCCCGTCGACAAAACGGCCTGCACAACTTCCGGGCCTTCCGCGGTATAAAGCTGCAGCCCGATTTTGAAAAACGAGATTTGATCGCGCAGCTTTTCAACGAGCTCAAGCGCGTGCCTTTTTGTGGGCACGTCCAGCGCGACGATAATTTTGTCAGCTGCTTTTGTCATTCCGAGCGAAGCCGAGGAATCTCTCATGTTTATTCAAGAGATGTCTCGACTCCGCTCGACATGACAATTGAAATGTAACCTATGCAAATCCTCGCTCCCGCGAAGATAAATCTTTCACTGAAAATTCTCGGCCGGCGGAACGATGACTTCCACGAACTCGACACGCTCAC
>DASTZJ010000010.1:0-2692 GCA_035764345.1 Candidatus Udaeobacter sp. | reverse complement strand
CAGATGGCCGCGAGCCACATGGCCGCGCGCGCAAGATCGATATGGTGGAAGATAACCGCACCGCTTGCGATCACCGCGGACATCCCGGCAATCCCACCGAAGAAAAAGTAGAGCGGAACTTCCCAGGTCCAGACCGGCGGTTTGACCACGGGCTGGCCGTAGTAGCCGGGCTTGCGCGGAATCGGGCCACCCGCAACATCGACACCGCGCCCAGCGACCACACCTTCTTTCCACGCTTGCTCGCGCAACTCGTCCAAGCGCTTTTCGGATGGTGAATTGGTTGTCATGAGAAAAACGCGAACGCGAGCAGCGTCGCGATGATGGAAGCAATCGCGGTCGCGAAGGCTGAAGTCCACGCTGACTTCAGATAAATCGTCGGGATCTGCGGCTTGGGCGGAAGTCCGTAGGCCTCTGGTTCGCCGAGAATCAAAAAGAACGCGTGAATGCCGCGTACAGAAGTTTCGGTCGGATCGTAAAGCTGCGCGTCATTGTAGCCGCTTTGTTGTAATTGTTGCACGCGCTCCGCTCCACGTGCGCGTAAATCATCGAGTCGGCCAAACACGATCGATTCTGTTGGACAAACCTTTGCACAGGCCGGAACGAGTCCGCTCTTTTGTCGATCGTAACAAAACGTGCACTTAAATGCGCCGCCTGCGTCTGGTAGCGGCGACGGTCGTCGATCGATCACGCCGAACGGGCACGACACCACGCAATAGCCGCAGCCGTTGCAGACATCGTTCTGCACGAGGACCGAGCCAACTTCGGTCCGCACGATCGATCCGGTCGGACACGCCTCAAGACAACCGGCTTCTTCGCAGTGCTTGCAAACGTCGGACAAGAAAACCCAACGAAACGGATCCTGGTCTAACGACATCGGACCGGCGACTTGATTTCCTTTTGCGCGGTCCTGCTCCAGGAACATGACGTGCCGCCATGTCGACGCACCAAGGTGGCCGGTGTTGTCGTAGGAATTTCCCAACCATGTGAACCCGTCATCCGGCACCTGGTTCCATTCTTTGCACGCGACTTCGCAAGCTTTGCAGCCGATGCAAACGCTCGGATCGGTGAAGAAACCAACCTCAACGCGATCTTGCACGTAGGAGTGCTTCCGCTGATTCGTGCTCTGGAGTCCTTCGCCGATCATCGAGTGTCGATCTTTCCTTCCAAGCCGTGACCACCACCGGCTCTGGCACACGGCGCACCCGGCGGCGGTTGTTCCGGATGCAGATTCGGTGGGCCACCGGGCGGGGCGTATTTTTTTATCCACTCTTCGAAGGCAGGACCGCGCGGCAACCGGCCAGGCACGATGTTGCAGGTGAGCGCCTTCGCTTCCATGATGGTGACGTTCGGCTCGCCCGAAATCGGAACTAAATCGTTCGTGGCCCCACCCTTCACCGGTCCGGCCGAACCGAAATGAAACGGCATCGCGATTTGGTGCACGGTTTTCCCGTTGAGATGCAGTGGCCGGATACGGCGGCTGACGAGTGCACGCGCTTCGATTGCTCCGCGTAAACTCACGATCGAAATGTGGTCGCCGTTGCTGATCTTTAGCTCGATGGCAAGCTCGGGCGATAGTTCGGCGAACAGCTCCGGTTGCAACTCCGCGAGATGACTGAGAAAGCGCGACATGCCTCCAGCGGTATGATGCTCGGTCAGCCGGTAAGTTGTAAGAACAAAAGGAAATCGCGGGTCACCCGGCGGTGCGAACCGATTTTCCTGGCGGGTAAACCAATGTACGGCCGGGTTCGTGTCGCGCGAGTAAAGCGCGTTGTGTACCGGCGACTCAAGGGGTTCATAGTGCGTCGGCATCGGTCCATCCTGCAAACCGCTCGCGACATAAAGCCAGCCGAGGCCGTCTTCATGCAAAATGAAGGCAGCGTCGCCGCGAATCGCATCGAGGCCGCTCTCGTTTCCGGTTGGTCTAAATCCTGGCGATTTCTCCACCGGAAAATCGGGGTTATCAACGCCCGTCCATCTGCTCTGCACTTGGTCCCACCATACCAATTTCTTGCGATCGCTCCACGGTTCGCCGGTCGGACTGGCGCTCGCTCTATTATATATGATGCGGCGATCGCCCGGCCAGGCGAAGCCCCAACCGTGGCCAAGATAATCTTTCGAATTACGTGAGTTCGCCTTGTTAATCTTATCTGGACCTAGGACGCCGGAGTAAATCCAACCGCCGCTTGCCGTGGAACCGTCGGACTTCAGTCGTGCATAGCCGTCAATCTGCGGACCGTGATGCGGATTGCCCTCGCGATCGACACCGAACACGACTCCCTCTGCATTCGGTTGAGGGGCGGGGTACCAGCCATTGATCTCTGCCAATACGGCTTCCATTTTTGGATCGCCCAGTTCGTCTTCGGGATACCACCAGTCAAGCGCGCGCAACGGTTCATCGAGTGGATCGTTGGATTGTTTCGCTTTGGCGATCAGGCGCAAAGCAAGTTGATGCATAAACCACGCATCGGATCGAGCATCGCCGGGAGGGTCAACCGCTTTCTGGCGCCACTGCAGAAGACGCTGCGTGTTGGTGAACGCGCCTTCCTTTTCGGCGTGCCCGGCGGCCGGAAAAAAGAAAACTTCCGTCTCGATGTCTTCCGTCTTCAATTCGCCGCGCTCAATCTCGGGCGAATCGCGCCAAAACGTGGCCGGCTCGATTTCGACCATCTCGCGAACGACCAGCCATTTCAAT
>DASTZJ010000009.1:0-4871 GCA_035764345.1 Candidatus Udaeobacter sp. | reverse complement strand
GATTGCACCGAGTAACAGCGTCATTACACGTGAAGTCGCCGTCGCCGCCTGGGCTATTTCCTGTTGGTTGCGGACGGTGAAATCGTCGTCGCGCCCGGGACGAATGTTATGCCGTTGTCGCAGCAGCGAGATAATCTGTTGCTGGGCCGCTTCGAGCTGCTGCGGATCGGCGATTTGCACGTTGATATTACGCAAAGTCGTGCCGCCGATCACGCGCTTCATCGCGCTCGTGTACGGCATGATTACGATGTCGTCCTGGTCTACGCCCTGTGTGCTCAGCCCCTTCGGCGTGAGGACGCCGGTGATTGTAAACGGGACCTCTTTGATTCGTAAAATCTGGCCGATCGGGTTTTCGTTTCCGTAAATCTGCGTTGCGGTAGTGCGACCGATCACGCAAACCTTGTTCGCGCTGCGGACGTCTTGCGATGTAAACGGCGCGCCATCGGCCAGCGGCCATTGTCGGATGTCAAAGTAATCCGCAGACTCCCCGTAAATGCGTGTAAACCAATTTTGATTTCCCGCTGCTACTTGCGTGGTCGAAACAACTTCCTCGCTTACTCCGATCACGCCCGGCACTTCGCGCCGGATCGCCTCGGCGTCTTCGATTTTCAACGTGCCGGCGCCGCCCCACCCCGTGCGAATGCCACTGGAAGTGGTGCTGCCGGAAAAGATGAGGATCACATTTTGCCCGAGGCTCGCGATCTGCGCTTCCACTTGAGCCTTCGCGCCGTTACCGATCCCGACCATCGCAATGACCGCGCCAACACCGATAATAATTCCAAGAGCAGTCAGCACCGAACGCAGTTTGTTTCGCCGCAAAGCGCGGAGCGCGACGTTAAATGTTGGTGCGACCCTCATTGCGTAGTTTGCAACGTCGAAGCGCGTTGTTGTTGGAGCTGTGACACAGCATCCGAGCGTTGCGAAATCAGATGATCATTCAGAATCACACCGTCGCGCATCATCACATTGCGTTTCGCGTAAGCAGCGATGTCAGGTTCGTGCGTCACCATGATGACGGTAATTCCGCGCTCATTAAGCTGCTGGAAAATCGCCATGATCTCGACACTGGTCCGGCTGTCCAGATTACCGGTCGGCTCGTCCGCAAGGAGGACTTCCGGCTGATTGATCAACGCGCGCGCGATTGCCACGCGTTGTTGCTGGCCGCCTGAGAGCTGGCTCGGATAATGATCCTCGCGCCCGGCGAGCCCGACGGATGCAAGGACGCGATCCGCCCTTTCGCGAAGTTCCGCATTTGTCGGATGCTGGGCGCTGTAAACCAAAGGCAACTCCACGTTCTCGCGCGCCGACGTGCGCGGCAGCAGATTAAAATTCTGAAAGACGAATCCGATCTTGCTATTCCGGATATCAGCAAGCTGATCTCGATCCAGGCCGGAAACATCTGCGCCGTCCAAGATATAATGCCCCGTCGTCGGTCGGTCGAGACAACCCAGAATGTTCATGAGTGTGGATTTTCCGGAACCGCTCGCACCCATGAGCGCGACAAATTCGCCGCCTTTGATTTCCAGCGATACGCCGCGCACGGCAGCCACTTCCATCTCTCCGGTCCGATATGTCTTGTGCACATCGACCAGCCTAACGAGTGCGCCGTTATTCATATCGATCTATCTCCTGTGGGCGCTGTAGTCTATTCGCTCTGCGACGCGCGTCGCGCGTCTCACAGAGACGCGGCTACAGCAGTCTGGGAGCAGTAAGATGAATTCTCTCTGCATGATCATCATGGAAAGCGCCGCCCGCCACCGAAGGGATTTGCCGCGGGCGATGGCGCGGCCGTTGTTGAACCGAGCTCGGCGGTCACGACACGGTCGCCCTCTTTCAAGCCTTCGACCACTTCGGTCACAATCCCGTCGCTGATTCCGGTCTTGATCTGCCTCGGCTGCGGGCGACTGGCGCCGGATGGCAAAACATAGACCGTGCGCTCAACGCCCTCGTGTGCAGTGCCACCGCGTCCTCCGGCCGGCCGTCCTATGCGATTTGTGCCCGTTCTTGTTGTCTCGACCCGGGTCGCGTCCGGCGGGCGATAGCGCAGCGCGGCGTTCTTGATTTGCAGCACATCATCCTTGTGCGCGATGACGATTGAGACGTTTGCTGTCATTCCCGGTTTCAATTTCAAATCCGGATTGCTCACTCCAATGACGGTGTCGTAAGTCACGACGTTTTGCACTGTGATCGGCGCGTTGCGCACCTGGACAACTTTTCCACGAAACGTCTGCATGGGAAAAGCGTCCACTGTGAAATCGACAGTTTGATCGATTTTAACGACGCCGACATCCGCTTCTGCCACATTCGCGTCGATCTGCATTTTGGTTAGATCATTCGCAATCGCAAAGATGATCGGCGCCTGCAGACTGGCTGCGACCGTCTGACCAACATCGACACTGCGCGAAATCACCACCCCGTCGATGGGTGAGGTAATTGTGCAATGCTCGAGATCGGCCCGCGCTTTATCGAGCGCACCCTGCTTGATTTTCACGTTCGCCTCGGATTGATGAAGGGTCGCCATCGCTTGATCGACGTCAGCCTGCGACGAGGTCTTCTTGGCAAACAATTCCTGTGTCCGTTTGGCGTTTACTCTCGCGAGCTCAAGCGTGGCCTGGGCGTTCGCCAAATCTCCCTCCGCCTGAGTGACAGTCGCCTGAAAAAGCGCCGGATCGATTTGGGCGACCACCTGGCCGGCTTTCACCTGGGAATTAAAATCCGCAAACAACTTTGCGATATTTCCTGAAACCTGGCTGCCCACCTGCACATTGACGACCGGATTGAGCGTGCCCGTCGCGGTAACAGCCTGGGTAATGGGGCCGCGTGTGATAGTTGCAGTCTGATAATTTGCGGCAGTTCTCTGACGGCACTGCCGAACAACTGCAGCGATGATCAGCAGTCCAATAATGGCGACAAGCCAGAGGACAAAACGTTTCATGTAAGTGGTGGTTGACTGCGCGAGTAAGTAAGAGACAAGAAGAGATGATGCGGCGTTACATCCAAATCTACTCCATCATGCTGCGCAACTCCCTCATCCGCGAGCTGAGTTTCAAGGCGAACTTTCTATTATGGATGGTCGTGGAGATCCTTTGGTTCTGCGGGCAAATTGTTTTCTTCAGCATCATCTTCGGGAGTGTCGATCGTATTGGTGACTGGACGAAGTGGGAGGTCGTGCTGCTCATCGGTACCCACCAGATGATTGCCCAACTGTTTCAGGCATTCTTTTTTGTTAACGTCGCGAATATCCCAGAACTCGTGCGGACGGGAAAATTAGATTCTTTGCTGGTTCTGCCGATCGATAGCCAGTTTGCTGTTTCGACGAAACAATTCGCTCTCGATAGCATCGTCAACGCTGCGTTAGGGGGCGGGGTAGTTTGCATAGCGCTTTCACGTCTCAATGTTGTCCCAGATTTGACGTCACTCTTGCTTTACCTGGTCGCGCTGGGTTTTGGCGTTGCTGTGCATTACTCAATCATGCTTGCCCTGGCAGCGGTGAGTTTCTGGATCGTACGCGCCCAGGGATTGGTTTATGGCTATTTTAATTTCCTCAACATTGCGCGTTATCCAGATGCGATCTTTCCGTGGCTCTTCCGCATAATCTTCGGCTGGATCATTCCGGTAGTCATTATCGCAAACATTCCCGCCAGGTTGCTGATCAAATCGCTCGGACAGCCCTGGTGGTTGATGCTGCATCTTGTCACTGCCTCGAGTATTGTTTTTTTTCTGTCACGCGGCTTCTGGAAATTTGCCCTGAACCGTTATTCTAGCGCGAGCTCGTAAGGCCTGCCCCTGTTGGGAATGGGATGGCAGCCATCGAGGTGAGGGCCGTGGCTGGGCAACGTTGCTGGCTGGTAGTTATGCCCAGACATGAAAGCCAGTTTGCAGTGGGCGTGATTTTTTTGACCAAATCCGCTTGCGCCGTCGGAGAAATGTTCTTAATTAACCGTCCATTTTTCGGGCGCAATCGATTACGAAAGGCGTCAACGCTATGGCAAAACCAACAAAAAAGAAGAGTTCTGCAAAGAAGCCTGTTGCGCGTAAGGCGCGACCGGCACGCAAGGAACACGTCAAGCGGCCGGTCTCGAAAAAGGTCGTAAAGACGACGAAAGCCGGAAAGCGTGGGTCTTCCAAAACCAAAAAGGAAATGATTGAATCTCCGGCAGTCTTACTAGGTATGAACCATCGCGAAAGGAGGCTTGATCCGTTTGTGCGGAAGCAGAAAGAGAAACTCCTTCAGCTTCGGGACGCCATGGTCGATTCGATGGCCGGCGTCGCCCAGGACACTCTGAGGTCGCGAGCCGAGGGCAGCGAGGCATCCGCTTTTGGAATGCATCAGGCTGACGCTGGATCGGACGCTTACGATCGGGATTTCGCGTTGAGTTTGCTCTCGCAGGAACAGGACGCGCTTTACGAAATCGATCAGGCGCTGAAGCGCATTGAACTGGGAACCTACGGAAAATGCGAAATGTCGGGCAAAGCAATCCCGCACACACGGCTGGAAGCCATCCCATTCGCGCGTTTCACCGTTGAATGCCAATCGCAGCTGGAAAAGCAAAACAAGGCGTCGCGGGTCCGTCAATCGGTCACCTCTCTGTTCGGTTTGACCGAAGAGGAAGGTGGCGAGGCTGAGGAAGAGGAAGTCACGCCGGCGGAAGTGAAGGAGTAACGCGGACAGATGGCGCAGGAAATTGTCACGCTGGAATGCACGGAGGCCAAGGCTTTGGGTAAGCCTGTGTCCCGTTACATGACCACGCGGAACAAAAAAAGCCCGCGCACGCCCAATCGGCTCGAGAAAAAGAAATACAATCCGTTCTTAAGACGGCACACGTTGCACCGGGAGACAAAATGATGGGCCCTAAGACCGCAAAACGCCG
>DASTZJ010000008.1:0-4707 GCA_035764345.1 Candidatus Udaeobacter sp. | reverse complement strand
AAAGATCCGATCCGGATCATACAGATAGCTGATGATCAAATCGAAGCTCGCGAAATAACCTGCCAATTCCGCCGGCAGCTCTGAATTTTTCGCGAAGAAGCTGGAAAGCGGCCCGTATTCGATTGATCGAACTGCTTGCGCATAGAACCGATTTTCCGCGAGCGCTGCGATCTGCTTGTAACCAAGAATCTCGATGTGCGCATCAGGATAGGCCTCGCGGAGCGCCTTGAGCGCCGGCAGGGTAAGAATGAAATCGCCGATCGCGCCACCGCGGATTACCAGAATGCGGTTCAATGTTTTTCCTGTAGCCACGGCCCTGTGGGCCGTTTCATTCTTAATCAAGAGGCCTGTGTTGACCGGCCACAAGGCCGGTGGCCACACCGAAACTTCGCTTTAGTACCGTGTAAACGCGAATGTGAGAATCACGCAGCCGTAAATCAGCGTGATAGCGTGCAAACAACGCCACCGAAAGGCGCTTCGTGTGCTCCAATTAATTTGATCCCGCAGCAAATACGGGATGGCGACCCAAAACAGGCCAGCAAGAATCAGTAAATAAGCAAGAACCGTTACAAGCAAACGGCTAGTCTCGTAGCGCAGGAAGCCTGCATCGAGCAGTGGCTCCGCGGCCAGCAAACAAAGAATTCCAAGCGCGCGCACCGCAAGGAATTCTCCAACGAAACGCAGCACGAGCGCGTAGCCGATCGGCAACGCAATGAGCAGAGGACGCCGAAATGCGGAGAATTCACCCATCTGGATGGTGGCGAGTAGCCAGAACGTCCATACAAGACAAATGGTTAGCAGGAATACTCCGGCGACTTGAGACCGCGGAAACTTTGGTGCGACGCTGGCGAGGTTCGGTTTTAGTAACCCGGGCAGACTGATCAAAACGAGAAATACGCCTGCGCTGATTCCAGCAGCTTGTAAAGAGAGATGGTAGATCACTGGCGGCGAAAGTGCGTCACGTCGGATTCGTCCCGCCGTACGGCGGGCGAATTTTCAACTCGCCATTCGGTGGATGCAACTTAAAAAGCGCCGCGATCTTTCAGGAGCGGAGCCCGTATAAGCTGAATCCGTTGGCGCGTTGCACCTGTACGTCAACAATTTCTCCGATCAGGTTTAGATCTCCTTCGAACACCACAATCTTGTTTGTGCGCGTCCGGCCCATCAACCGTGCGGGATTCGTCTTGCTCGGGCCTTCGCAAAGAACTTGAACGCTGCGGCCCACCAGACGTTCGCCAGAGCGGCGCGTCGATTCATTAACAACCCGGAGCAAATCCTGATTGCGCTCTTCTTTGATGTGCTCATGGATTTGATCATGCATTTCCGCGGCGGGCGTATCGCGGCGCGGCGAATAGCGAAAAACGAACGCGTTATCAAACCGGAGTTGTTCAACCAAATCGCGCGTATGCTTGTAATCGTCGTCGGTTTCGCCTGGAAATCCCACGATGATATCGGTGGTAATTGCAATACCCTCGCGTGCGTGCCGGATTCGCCGGACAAGATCGGCATATTTCTCCGCCGTGTAGGCTCTGTGCATCGCTTTGAGGATTTTGTTGGAGCCGGATTGCAACGGTAGATGGACGTGCTCTGCCAGTTTCGGCAGACGCGAGATCGCGTCGATCAAGTCATCGCGGAAACCGATGGGGTGAGGGGAGGTAAACCGGAGCCGTTCGAGGCCATCAATTTCGTTCACCGCTTCCAGTAACTGCACAAATGGACTTTTGCCGTCGCGTTTCGGAAATTCATGACGGCCGTAGAGATTTACGATTTGTCCAAGCAACGTGACTTCTTTCACGCCATGCGCGACCAGATCGCGCACCTCCCGCGCGATTTCGGGAATCGATCGACTCCGCTCCGCTCCGCGCGTCTGCGGCACGATGCAAAATGTACAATGCATGTTGCATCCTTGCATGATGGAGACAAACGCAGTGGCCTGCTTGGGTGCCAGCTGTTGATCGCGAATCGTCGATTGCGAGCCCGGTTCCTCCGCTACATCCACGATGGAGAAACGCGGATCGTCCATTCTGTTCTCCATTGGGCGTTGGGCGTTGGACGTTGAGCGTTGGGCGTTTCCCTGAATTTGGTTCTTTTTACCCGCTAGCAATTCTTCAACGTAATCCGCCACCCGATGAAATTTTTGCGTCCCAACGACCAGATCAACGTGTGGCAGGTTTTTTAGCAACGACGCGCCGCGCGCCTGCGCCATGCATCCAAGGAAACCGAACACCACATGCGGCCGCTCTTTTGCCATTCGCCCCAGCATTCCCATTTTTCCAAGGGCTTTCTGATCAGCCATGTCCCGTACGCTGCACGTGTTCAGCAGCACGACATCAGCTTCTCTTTCGTGCCAGACGCGCTCGTAGCCTCGTGCAATGAGCGAATGCGCGACCTGTTCCGAGTCGCGCTCATTCATCTGGCAGCCATAAGTCTTGATGAAAAATTTCGGCATGGAACGGGCCAAAACAATACACGCCCGGATTGCCTCCGTCCAAAGCAGGACGCGAATTTCACGACCTCACATGGATCGATTCCGCTAGGTTCGTGACAATTAGTGTAATTCGTGTCTTAAATCGCCGCATGCCCGAAACGAAGGATGAACCGCCAGCGATTGGGATCATCGGCGGCAGCGGCCTCTATCAAATGGCGGAGTTACACGACGCCACTGAGTTCAAGATTGATACGCCCTTCGGGCCGCCGTCGGACACGCTCGTTGTCGGAAAGATTACCGGACGCCAGGTCTATTTCCTGCCGCGGCACGGCCGCGGCCACCGGATTTTGCCGCACGAAATCAATCACCGCGCCAACATCTACGCCCTGCGCTCGCTCAACGTTCGCTGGATCATCTCGGTGGCAGCGGTGGGCAGTTTGCAGGAAAAGTACGCGCCGCGAGATGTCTTGTTACCTTCGCAGTTTTACGATCGCACGAGCCGTCGCGATACTCATACATTTTTCGGCGAGGGCATTGCAGCGCACATCGCGTTTGCTGAGCCGATCAGCACAAAGCTGCGCAATCTTCTGGCCGATTCAGCGAGATCTCTCGGCGTTACAGTACACAATGGCGGCACCTACGTGAACATGGATGGCCCTGCTTTTTCCACCCGCGCAGAATCGGAATTCAATCATCGCAACGGTTTCGACGTAATCGCAATGACGAATCTACCGGAGGCGAAACTCGCTCGCGAGGCGGAGATCGCCTTCGCGACAATGGCGATGATCACCGACTACGATTGCTGGAAAGTAGAAGAGGAACCTGTCTCGGCAGAAATCGTTCTCAGCCATTTGATGGCAAATGCGGAAACGGCGAGAAAAGTGATCCTGCGCGCCATCCCACAAATCCCCACCAAGCCGAATTGGCCGGAGCATTTTGCTCTCGATACCGCGCTGATCACAGACCGTAAGCTTTGGCCAAAAGGTACCGTCGAAAGGCTGAAACCGATCTTGGAGCGATTTTTGGCGGATTAAAGTTCTCCATAGGAGACTCGTCGCTCAATCATTTCGCACAACGCTTCGATTTGGGCTTCTTCGTGCGCCGCAGTTACAGTAATGCGTAGTCTCGCTGCACCCTTCGCCACGGTAGGATACCGAATTGCCGGAACTAGAAATCCTTCGCTTTGCAGCGCGGCCGCCAGATCAAGTGCCGCTTTCTCGTCGCCCACGATCAAAGGGAAGATTGCGCTGCGGGCAGCAACGTCTTCTCCTTTTAATCCGGCGTGCGGCAGAAGTTGCTGCATCAATCTGATTCTTTCCGAAAGCAAAAGTCTCCGTTCCTCGCCTTCTGGCGACGCCAGAAAATCAACTGCCACGAATGCGGCTGCCGCGATTGCCGGCGGCGCCGCGGTGGAATAAATGAAGGAACGGGCGCGATTGATCAGCCACTCGATAAGCGTGCGCGAACCGCAAATGTAGCCGCCGCTTGCGCCGAGCGACTTGCTCAACGTGCCCATCTGAACATCGACTTCCTCGCTTACTTTTTCTGCCGCAGCGAGGCCGCGACCGTTTGGACCAATCACTCCGACGGCGTGCGCTTCATCGAGCATGAGCAGCGCGTGATAACGTCTTTTTAATTCAATCAGTTCTCTCAATGGCGCGCGATCACCATCCATCGAAAAGACAGATTCAGTGACGATGAGAACACGCCTGCCGGGATATTCGCGCCGAGCCCACTCAAGATGGCTCTCTAACCTGCGGAGATGATTGTGTGGAAAGATGCGCAGAACCGCGCCGCTCAGCTTTGCGCCGTCGATCAGCGAGGCGTGACAAAGTTTGTCGAGTAAAACGACGTCATTTTTGGTGACCAGGGCCGGAATTGTCCCGAGCGCCGCAGCATATCCGCTGCTAAAACAAAGCGCGGCTTCTGTCTCCTTCCACTTCGCCAGCGCGCGTTCCAAGCGCAGATGCGGGGAGAGGTTCCCACTTATCAGTCGCGATGCCCCGGCACCAACACCAAATTCGTTGATTGCGGCAGTCGCTGCTTCGCGTAATTGAGGATCGTTTGCGAGACCGAGATAATCGTTTGAAGAAAAATTGATCAAGCGGCGGCCGCCGATTTCGACCTCGGGTCCTTGCGCGTCGGTGATTTCGCGAAGATGTCGATCCAACGAACGCGCACGCAGCGCCTCCAATTCTTTTGCGAAGAGATCCTGCATCACAAACAATTGAATTGCCACGCCAACCAATTGAGAATCACAAAATGAAGAAGCGTTGCTT
>DASTZJ010000007.1:0-2289 GCA_035764345.1 Candidatus Udaeobacter sp. | reverse complement strand
CACCCTGAAACGGTACTTCCATTTCGTATTCAGTCGTGTGGCCTTTCAGCACCTTTTTAATATACGGCACAATTTTCTCCAGACCTTCTTTGCCTAAGATTTCAACAATCGGTTTGCCTGCAATTTCTTCAGGGCTGCGGCCAACAAGGTCCGCGTAAGCGCGGCTCACGTAACGATAACGCAGATCACGCGTGCAACGCGTCAACATGAACGGCGTTTGCGTGATCATCAGTTCGAGCTCGGTTTCCTTCTCGCGCAGCGCTTCTTCGGCTTTTTTGCGCGCCGTAATATTGACCGCTACAGCCACAACAAATTTGATTCGACCCGCAATATCGTATTCCGGCGCGTCGGAAACGTTCACCCAGATAAGCGACCCATCCTTGCAAACGTAGCGCTTGTCGATTTCGGTTGGTTCGCCTTTCCTTAACGCGCGGTCGAGTGCGTGCTTCGTCTTTTCCAGATCGTCGGGATACGTTATTTCTCGAACGGTTTTGCCGATTAGCTCCGCTTCTTTGTAGCCGAGCATCTGGCAAAATCTCGAATTCGCGAATTCGATGCGACCCTTTGGATCGTAGCGTGCCATACCGGCATTAGCTTCCTGCACGATCGCTCGGAGGCGCTCTTCGCTTTGCCGCAATGCTTCTTCGTCGCGTTTGTGTTCAATCGCTTGCGCAAGTTGGGTGGCAATCGTGGTCGCCAGTTTCAGCTCCTCGTCGGTGAACACATGTCGCGTGTCATAATAGGTCATGAATTTACCGATCAATTTTCGGCTACTGACCAACGGAATGAATGCAGCCGCGCGAATGCCTTCGCTTCGAATGGTTGATTTCAGGGGCTTCGGAATATCGGCAATATCGACATCGTTAATACAAACGGGCTTGGGACTTTTTGCATCCGGTTTCCATGGCGAATGACCTTCTACGGCCTTGCGATATCTCTCTGACAAACCGCGCCAGGCGACAAAGCGCATCACCTTCTCTTTATCGAAAAGCAAAATCGCCGCGCGGCGGCAGTCCATAGCGGCAAGAATCGCGTCTAGCGCAGCGTCATGCATTTCGTCAACGTTGGTGGCGATGTATTGCAGTTGAGAAAATTGATAGAGTGCCCGCTGTTGTTGCTCTGCGCGTTTGCGCGCGGTGACATCAGTGTTGGTTTCGAGAATTGACGCCGGTCGTCCGCGCACATCTCGGTCCAGCGTCCACCGCGAAAAGACGGTAATAGTTTTGCCGTCCTTTCGCGTATGAACCAATTCACCCGACCAATAATTATCGCGCTCCAAATTTTTTCGAACCTTTTCTAAATTTTCCGGATGCGTTGTCTGTAGCAGCTCGTGCGTAATTTTTCTGAGCGCTTCTTTGGCCGAGAAGCCGTACATGTCCTCCGCGCCGCGGTTCCAATAAACGATCCGGTCTTGATGATCGCGGACGATGATTGAGTCGTTGGTCAAATTGAGGAGCCGCGCCTGTTCAACCAGGCGTCGTTCCGTTTGTTTTTGGTTGGTGATATCGCGAGCAATTTTTGAAACGCCGACGATTTTGCCTTTCGGGTTTTTGATCGGCGAAATCGTCAACGAAACATCGATCAACTGCCCATCCTTCCGGCGACGAACCGTTTCGTAGTGATCCAATGATTCACCATGGCGAATTCTTCTCAGAATCTCCTGTTCTTCATCTTGCCGGTCTTTGGGAATCAGAGTCAGTACCGATTTGCCGATGATCTCTTTTGGTTTGTATCCAAAGATGCGTTCGGCGCTTTGGTTCCAATCGGTGATAATTCCATTCAAAGTTTTTGCCGCGACCGCGTCGTGGGAGGATTGAACTACCGCGGCCAGGCGCATGGCTGCCGCCTCTGCGCGCTTGCGCTCGGTAATGTCAAAAAGGGAATTGATTGCGCCGGTGATCTCGCCATGAATGTTTGTAAGAATTCGCGGAGCCGGAATCACGTGTCTCCGCTCGCCATCCGGACGTTCGACGATAATTTCCAAATCTTCCGCTTTCAGTTTTTCGCCGCGTAAAGCCCGTGCCATGGGGCATTCTTCGTGCGGCATCAGCCGGCCGTCGGGATAATAGATTTTGTAGGAGCCGCAGAATCTCGGTCCCTCGCCGTTGCCGCCGGGCTCACGCCCCCATAATTCAGCGGCCCGCCGATTATATTCCTGAATGATTCCGTCAGCATCGCAAACGTAGACCGCCACCGGAACCAGATCGAAGAGTGTTCGGTAGCGCTCTTCGGATCGCTGGATCTTTTCTTCAAAGCGTTTCCGTTCGGTTAGATCGACAATCGCCGTCT
>DASTZJ010000006.1:0-4977 GCA_035764345.1 Candidatus Udaeobacter sp. | reverse complement strand
CCGAAACCGCGCCGGTTAATATCTGGAGGAAAACTGCGCTTGCTTCTGGTTGCTGGTCAGTTTGCATAGGGCTGAGTTTTTTGATTTTCTTGGTTCATATTTGACTAGTCGTCTATAAAATTGACAAAAAAAAAGAGGGTTTATGAGGAAGCAGCGTGTACGTATTCCACGCCCAAAACATCCCTTGCGACTAGCTTGAAATCGCGGATCAACTCGAGGTCGTTTTGAATTCGCGCCTGGGCGAGCGTCCCGTGATAGCAGGCAAAGAGCGCCCTCGCCTTCGCTTCGGGGTCTGGCGCCTTAATCAACCCTTGCGCATGCGCGTCCCGGATAGCGGACTCGAAATACTTTATCTTGCGATCCCAGATGCGGTCAACTGTATCGCGCACGCCCTGGTCCTGTGTGCTCACTTCGCTCCCGATGCTTAAGAGAGGGCATCCAAGGATGGAGCCGCACGCTTTTTGAAGTTCCACCAGGCGGTCGTGCACATAATCGAAGTAGCGATCGAACCGCTCGAGAGGTGGAACTGTTGGAGAAAAAAGGGCATCCATGTTCGCCTTGTTCTTGTTCCATTCCGCTTCCAGTGCAGCGGCGGTGAGCTCCGACTTCGACTTGAAGAAATAATAAAAGCTTCCCTTTTTTGCGCCGGCCCGCTCGCAGATCGCGTCCACCGAGGTGGTGCCGTAGCTGTTTTCCCACATCAAATCCAACGCCGCGTCGGTCAGGCGCTTCTTCATATCACTTACTCTAGGCATGTCCCAAGATTGCTTATGTAGACTAATCAGTCAAGTATTTTTTAGCAACATTTTTTCGGCCGACACGCCGAGCTAGTGGCGAGAGCTCAAGAGCACATACGGCGAGGGCACAAAAGTGGTCGTTGGCTTACACCTCAATCACACTCGATTCTGGTTACTTCATGACCGTAATCAGATTCGCTTTCAGTTGAGTTGATCGTGAACCGGGGCTCCGGGCGCAGAAGCCGCAGTAACTGAAGTTTGTTGCGTGGCGCGGGCGCGAATTCGACTCGCAAGTTCGCCTAGTGCTTCGACGTCGCGCAAGGTGAGCATCTGCTCGATGTCTCTGGCGAACAAAAGATCGAGCGTCCAACCTACCAGCACCCGCAACTTCTTCGGCAAGCGCGGCAGTTTCATCAGGTAAATCGCCCGCCAAAGCGCCCACGCGACAAAACCAGAAAATTTTATTCCGAATACCATGGCTACCCCCTTGCGGCGGCCGATGGTCGCCAGTTGTCCCAGTGTCGTGAAGGTGAAGGACTTGAGTGGCCGGTTTAGAACCACGGCTGCGATGTTCTTAGCCGCGACGAGGCCCTGACGTAAGCCATGCTGCGCGGTTGGTGGATGAAAGTTCTCCGTGTTAAGAATCGGCACGGCCGCGCAATCGCCCGCCGCCCATAAGCCGGGGACTCCCGTCACTGCGAGGAACTCACTTACTAAGAGTCGGCCACGTTCCTTCTCACAAGGTAGCGGTGCAATTACCGGACTTGGCTTGACACCTGCTGTCCAGATGAGTGTTGACGCAGAAATTCTGTTGCCGTCAGTCAAAGTAACAACCGAGCCATCGTAGCTCGCCACGCGCACACCCTTGATCACGTCGACCTTGCGTTCGCGCAACTTGCATTCCGCGTAATCACCCAGTTCTTGGCCCAATTCCGGCAGGAGAAAGTCACCTGGATGAACGACGACGACTCGAACCAGTTCTTCGCTTAAGTCTGGATAGTAGCGCACAATTTCCCGCACAAAGTCGTTGAGTGCGCCAGTGGTTTCGGTTCCCGCAAAACCACCGCCGGCCGTTATAAAGGTGAGCAACCGTCGGCGCGCCTCGAAATCGCTCTGCAGGGTTGCCTCTTCTAACAAGGCCAGCACGCGATTACGCAGCATCGCTGCATCAAACATGCTTTTCATCGTTACAGCCCATTCGCTGACGCCCGGAAGACCAAAGAAATTGGTTTCGGAGCCGAGCGTGAGAAGTAGATGATCAAACTCGAACTCAAGATCGAGCCTCGCTATTCCACCCAGGCAGCGAACGCGCCGCGCGGACAGGTCAATTGACTGCACCTCGGCTTGGATAAACTTCACGTGATGAAGGATGCGACGGATCGGATTGACAATGTCGCCCGGATAAAGATCTCCCGCGGCAACTTCGTGCAGCATTGGCGTGAACAAAATGAAGTTCTCCCTACCGATGAGCATCACTTCCATGTCCGCACGCCGAGCCAGCGTCTTGTCGAGGTACAACGCCGCGCTCAGTCCGGCGAATCCGCCACCGGCAATGATGATCCTCGTCTTGTTCATTACTTCAGGAGAGTTGCTTTGATAAGATGTTTACCTGCCAATCGCGACCTTCCCAGCGCTGATCGCGTTTCCAGAAGAATGTAAATCTGAGCACTGAACCGGCTGCCCAATCTGCGGTTGAGAAATCTGCGAACCAAAGGCCCAAGCTACTTTCATGAAGCGTGTCCAACAGATTCGTGCGCGCTCCGCCATCGGTTGACCAGATGACTGTTGCCTGAGAGGCAAGGATGATTCGCAAAATTCTTCCGCGAGACACGCGCCGCAGGGGATGGCGCAGAGTCCAAATCTCGTATTGGCTTTGCACCGGGTTAAGCACGTAGCGTTGGAACGCAGGCTTAACGCGATCAAAGCAGACGCCGTCATGACGACTGCGCACGAGCGAAACATATTCAGCATGCGACCAGCAAAGCGGCATTGCGGCGCCCGTTGGACATCCGCGTTTCATGTGGGCCTCCGGTAAATCAGGTCCGTCCCACAACTGTTCGGTCAGCATCCCGCCCTGGTTCGCAAAATTCTCTATGGCCGCAATGAAGGGCTTTGGATCGCGTCCGGCCGCCAGTTCGTAGTGACCGCGTTCTCCCGTCAAGATTGGCCAGCAGCGTCCCACGCCGGTGCCGTCGTAGGCGCTGCCGTCATCTTTTTGTCCATAGCCATCGTGATTGTAGCGACGCCAGCCTGGGCCTTGTGGGAGATCACGTTTGAGCACGCGATCGATTACTTCAATGGAGTCAAGCACGATCGGGTCATTCGGACCGCGAATACCGTACCGCACCAGCTGTAGGAAATCGCCGCCAACCACGTTCCGCGCCGGGTGCAATCCGCCACCGTTAGCGATCTGAATCATTGCTGTGTTCGGATCGGCGTGCGGATCAGGCGCATTCGGATCGGTTGGATTGATCCGAATATAATGCCGAGGGAAACCCTCGACCAACTCACCGCGCGTTGTGACGGTCCATTCGTCGACATGCGCGGCCAGCCAGTCAGCATACGCAAACATAAAATCGGCGGTCGTCGTCATGCCGTATTCTTTGGCCCATTCGGCGGTGCAAACGAGAGCGGCGATGACGATGGCGAGAGTCGAAGGCGAGTAGCCAGCGTTTTCTTCCCAGCGATCCTGGCTTGTGACTGGACCTTGCAACATCAACTGCGCCGCGGCGCGCACAATCAATACGCGGGGATTGAACAAGACCAGCGCATCGTGCTTGTGCAAACGCCAAGCCAGAATAATCGGCCCAGCAACCTGGTCGAGCTGCAAGCCTGACCAGTAGGCGGTCCCATCGATCCAGCTATTTTGAGGGAAACTGCCATCAGGCCGTTGAATGGCAGCCAGCCAGATCAACGCGCGAAGTGGCGTGCCTATCTGCCCGGTTGCCAGGAGTGCCGTTGCGCTGTGCACGAGGTCGCGAGTCCACACGAGGTGATAACCGCCCAGATCTTTGTCACCCTTCGTTTCGCCCCACGGAATACTCATCGATGCGACGATCGCGCCTTGAAAAACCTTGTCTTCATGCGCCAGCAGCACGCACCGGCTTAGCCGGTACATTCCGCCGCCGTCGCACGTGTCACTACTCAAGTCGAATTTGGGATTCACGACCGCTCGCTGCCATTGACGCACATAGCCCCGCCGATGGAATGCGAACGGTTCGGCCAGCGATTGGAACAATTTTGTGGCTGTGCTCTGGTAGCTGCGACCAAGAGCGATGCCAATCGTGAATTCATCGCTGTCCGGCAGATCAACTTCGCCCGTTAGCGCGATATTGCCGTTCTCGGCTGCCCGAAACTGCCAGTCCATTTCGAAATTCTGCATAAGGTCCTGCCAGCCATCACTGAACCCGACATAGCCAACTGATCGGCGGCAGAAACCGGTGCTGCATGCCATGATCAGATGAACGTCTTGGCGTTGCGCGTGGAAGAGTCCAATGTCACCGATTTCAGAACACCACGCGGAATTGCCCGCGCCATAGCCAGCGATGTGAGGCGCCAGCAACGCGTAAATGCGCAGCTTGCCACGTAACGATTCTTCCGCCACTTCGACCTTGGTGTGTACGAGCAACACCGACCGATGCGGATTCGTGAGCACGTGTTTTATCAGGCGATACCGACCTTGTGGTTCTGAATTCGTTATGCGGTAAAATAGGCAATCGCGCTCCGGGTATTCGGTCAGATGAGTCAGATCGCGTTTTTCCTCGTGGCAAAAGGTTTCGCCGTCGCTGATGAGAAACTGAAAGTCGCGTGTGTTTGGTTGGTCGACATGTGAATAATAAATCTCGTTAATGATGCCGTGACTGAGTGTGAACCAAACGCGGCAACTGGTATGATAGGCTGTGCCCACGCCTTCTTTGGCGCTCGAAGTCCAGCGCGGCTCGATTCCGGGCGCGCCAAATGCGATTGAATTCTCAGGCGGATTCATCGGTGGTTCTCATCACACTAACCAGAGCCAGCATTGCTCCAATCGCCATGATGAGTGTGAAGGTATGCACAGAGGATTCACGTTTTGACAAGAATGGTTAGCTTAATTATACGAAGCTGATCGAAAGGAAAAATTATGGCCAAACAAGCTGGATCTGCGGAGTCAATCTATAAAATAGTGGAAGTAATTGGAACGAGCACGAAGTCCTGGGACGATGCGGCAAAGAATGCGGTAGAGACCGCCGCCGGTACGCTG
>DASTZJ010000005.1:0-2674 GCA_035764345.1 Candidatus Udaeobacter sp. | reverse complement strand
AAACAAATGCCAAAAGGAAGAAGTGATGGAAGCGCTCCTCGATCGTATTCTCACGCTGAATCTCATCGCCACAACGGTGGTGTTTTACATTGCGGCAAGGATTTACTTGCTCCCCAATCTTGGGCGACTACTTCCGAGCGCCATACTCGTCCCCATTCTTCTTTTGCACTCGTTGCGACATCTTGGGCTGATGTTTCTTACGCGGGGAGCGACTTATCCTGGCTTGCCTGGGCAATTCGCCTATCCGGCGGCATTCGGCGATCTCCTCGCTGCCGCGTTGGCTTTCACTGCCGTTTTTCTGTTCGTCCGCGACTCTCTCCTGGCGCGTCCTCTGGTGTGGGTTTTCAATGTCTTCGGCGTACTTGATTTGGTCGTTGCGACCACTCTGGCAACCATTTTTGGAGCTGCTCCGTATATGGGACCGGCGTACTGGATTCCTGCACTCTGGGTGCCGGCGTTGTTGGTCACACACTACATAACGTTCGTTATCCTCGCGAAACATTGGTCGGAGTGATCCCATGGAAGAGATCGCCACTCCACTCATTCGATTCGCGCGCCGGTCTACCCTGGCGATCCGCTTGCAGCTGTTTTCCGGAGTGGTCTCGACGGCACTGTGCACGGCGACGGCCACCGCCCAGCCAGTGCCTACCGGCTCGCACGATTTCGATTTTCTCGTCGGCGAATGGCGGGTGCATCATCATCGTTTGAAACCGAACAGTCAGGAGTGGGTGGACTTCGACGGCACATGCAGCAATCGCAAGCTCATGGACGCCGGAGCAAACATGGAAGAGCACGCGCTGAACGCGCCCTACGGCGCCTATCGCGCCATCGCGCTGCGCGCGTACGATCCGAAGACAAGTCAATGGGCGATCTGGTGGCTCGACGGACGCTACCCTTCCGGCCCTCTCGATCCGCCAGTTAAAGGCCGTTTCGAGAACGGCGTCGGTACGTTCTACAGCGACTACATGCAAGACAGCAAACCGATGCGGGTGCGGTTCCTCTGGTCGAACATCACACCAACATCCGCTCGCTGGGAACAGTCTCTTTCATCCGACGGCGGAAAGACGTGGGCAACGAACTGGATCATGAATTTCAACCGTGATGCCGCGAACCCCGCGCAGAGCGCCGCGGAGCGGAGTGACGTTCACGACTTCGATTTTCTCCGTGGCGACTGGCGTGTTCACCATCGTTATCTTCGGGCGAAGGAAGATGGTCGCAAATGGCTGGACGCGGACGGAACGGCGAGCCACCGCGAGCTCATGGACGGCAGGGCTAATATGGAGGATTACACGATCAATGCAGCTGGTGGCACCTATCGAGCCGTGGCGCTGCGCTCTTACGATCCGAAAGCCTCACAATGGTCAATCTGGTGGCTCGACGGGCGCACGCCGCACAGCGAGCTAGATCCGCCTGTCCAGGGTCATTTCCACAACGGCGTTGGTACTTTTTATGGCCACACAACGATCAACGGAAAGCCGATGCGCGTGCGGTTCGTCTGGTCTCAGATCACCGCCACCTCCGCGCGCTGGGAACAGGCATATTCGCCAGACGCGGGAAAGACATGGGAAACGAACTGGACCATGGAATTTTGCCGCGCCTTGTGACCTAACTTTCCGAGCGATTGAGAACGTCGTTCTTCGCTCGTTGTACACGATCGACTAAAATTACATCACAAAAAAATGACCGAATCAACAACTGAAAGGACAACAATTATGTCAACCAACACTACAAACACTATCCAGCTTCACCGCGTGCTCCGTGCCGCGCCTGACAAAGTCTATCGTGCGTTCCTTGATGCCGACGCCATGGCGAAATGGCTTCCGCCAAACGGATTCACCGGAAAGGTCCACGAGATGGATGCGAAGGTTGGCGGCACGTACAAGATGTCATTCACCAATTTCACTACCGGCAAGAGCCATTCCTTCGGCGGGACCTATGTTGAGCTGAAGCCGCACGAGCGCATTCGCTACACAGACAAATTCGATGTCCCGAACCTGCCCGGAGAAATGCAGACGACTATAACGCTCAAGAAGGTGTCCTGCGGGACGGAGTTGAACATTGTGCAGGAAGGCGTGCCTGGTGTCATACCCGCCGAGGCTTGCTATCTTGGGTGGCAAGAATCGCTTACCCTTCTATCGAAACTCGTTGAGGCTGAGATTCCAGATTAGAAATTGTAGCCGCCTCGCTGCGTCGACGCGCCTCTGGGGGCGTCGCTGCCTGTAGGGCACGGCGGCACCCGCCAAGGCGGGCACGCCCTGCCGTAGCAACAGCAGCGCGTACCTATGAGATGGCTTGCAGGACGTGTAAGGCTGCGGCTAGTGAAAGAATCGTTATGACAAACAAATTCCTCTTCGCATTGACTCTCTTGTCCGCGCTCGGTTGTGGACTGATCGGCGGTGTCTTCTTCGCGTTTTCAACATTCGTGATGAGGGCCCTGGCGGCTCTGCCAACACCTCAAGGTATCGCAGCCATGAAATCGATCAATATTGCGGTAATTAATCCGATGTTTCTCGGCGTGTTTCTCGGCACAGCTGTTGGCTGCGTGATTCTCGTTGTTTCGGCGCTGCTGACGTGGCAACAACCTGGCGCTGCTTGCATACTTGTAGGCAGCGCACTCTATCTCTTAGGTACGTTCCTGGTGACGACCATATTCAATGTGCCGCGCAATGACGCC
>DASTZJ010000004.1:0-4127 GCA_035764345.1 Candidatus Udaeobacter sp. | reverse complement strand
ATTCGTTTCGGTGAATACTCAAAAACTGGTAATCCGTTTTCTGCGGCAGCCAGGATGGCAGCGCCTCGCGCGGCTCCGAGGAGAATCGCCGTCTTGTAGCTTTGCACATAAATGACCGATTCGAGCGCGCAACAGTCTGGTGCGTGTTCTCGAATGAGTTCGACTAACCGATCGCGGATCGTGACCAGACACGATGAAGAAGGCAGCGAGCTCACATTGTGGATCGTCCCGAAATAGATGGAACGTAGTTTGCCATTGTTTGCATCGACAATCGCGACACCGGTGTTGCGCAGAGAAGCGTCAACGGCGAGCACGCGCATTACCGTTAACCTTAAAATCGCCCGGCTCGCGTTCAACCCCGAAAGGTTTCGCTGCATCTTTAGCGTTGGGTCCGCGTCTCCTTTTGAAGGGAGAGGACTAAGGTAAGGGATTTTGAGCACCGTTACAAAAGCAGAACCCTCACTCCACCTCACCCCTGGCGAGGGAGAGGCGAGAGAATGGGAAAAGCAACAATATTGTTACGAGTTCAACACGGAATCGACAAATTCCTAAACAACCGTTTTACTCGCGGCGAAATGTCGAACGCCTTGCAAAAAGGACCGCCGAACAAAAAGTTTATCAGCTACGCAAAGATCATCGTCATGATGATCGCGATTCTTATGAGCATCCCTTCATCATTCGCTACGACGAAAGGCTTGAGTCAAATCGTGACGCCGGAGTTGCAACCAGAAGGAGATCTCTCCTTAAGTCTGCAAATTCAGGACAAACGGATTGCTAACCCATATGAGTTGCAAGCCGAGATGGGCCTGACGAAATGGGGTGAGGCAGCGGTGTTCCGCGGATTCCAACCGGACGATTGGATCTTCGCGGCGGAAATTGGATTGCTAACAAAAGAGCCTTATCTTCTTTCGGTTGGCTTCATAAACTGGTCGCCTCACCTGAACGTAGATCCTCAACCATTTATCGAGGCAGGCTACTACACCGAGCATTACAAACCCATCGTCGGCGTCCTTCATGCCGGCTATAAAAACGAAGTGATTCTCGGCTGTGCCTACGATTTCAATGAGACCTGGCGCGTACAGGTGGATTGGATCAGTGGCTCAGAAAACTCATCCACGATCGGCTTCACCTGCAACGTCACACGCGATTTTCAATTCAATCCCGCGCTTTATGTCAGCAACGGGTCCAAGCACGATCTGTTTGGCTACATAGTTTTCACGTACACTTTTCATCTCTGGGGCCATGAAAAAAGAAAAGAGCCCGGCTTCTAACAGAATGCGCTGAGGATGTTCCCGCGTAAGATGACGATGTGTTGGAAGAATCAAAGTCTCTACGAAGTCGCATCAGCGCCGGTTTGCTCATGTTTCGGCGCAGGAACAATCAAATCGAAGTTCTGCTGGCGCATCCCGGTGGACCATTTTTCGCTCGCAAAGACGATGGCGTATGGACGATCCCCAAGGGCGAGGCGGCGCCGGGGGAAGATCTGCTGACACGCGCTCAGATTGAATTTGAGGAAGAGGTCGGTTTCCGCCCCGAAGGCGTTTCGGACTGGATTCCGCTTGGCTGGATCAAACAAAAAGGCGGCAAAATTGTGCATGGCTGGGCGTTCGGAGGCGACTTGCCGGAATCATTCGAGCCAAAATCAAATTTGTTCGAAATGGAATGGCCACCGCGTTCCGGAAAGCACAAGATGTTTCCAGAGGTCGATCAGGCGCGCTTCTTTTCGGATAACGTCGCCAGACGAAAAATTAAGCCGACGCAGGTGCCTTTTCTTGACCGTTTGCGCGCCGCGATAAAAGGCTGATCGATTCGCTGCCAACACCGCTCCGCTCTAGTTGCAGGTGACGATGTTATGAGTCTGAGACCTCGCTCTCAGAACAGACAGTCGATCGGCTCCCTTTCGTGGACGAAACGTCTCCTAAGCGTCTGGAACCTTGAAAATATCAAGGTTGTCAAACGTGTAATCGTCTCTGTGGTCGGAGCAACCGTTCTCCTGATCGGTGTTGCGCTGCTAATTTTGCCCGGGCCAGCGGTTCATCGTGATTCCATTGGGACTAGCTATTCTTGCCACTGAATACGCGTGGACACGGAGTTGGCTTAAAAGAGTTCGTCGAATGGCGAGCGACGTTGTTTCGGGTCGCATCCGCACGGCGCCCGAAGATTCTGGCGTTTAGCTTTACGCTTGTTATCTACAAGGGTTAATCAAATCTATCGTCCAAAACAACGACGGCTCAGTCATGGCAATCCCGGAGGTCTCTAACTCGACGCTGACTGCTTCTTCGGAACCTGCAGATCAAATTTTCCTGCAAGGGCCGCGTTCACGTTTAGCCGAATTTTTCACTCTCCTGCGAGTGATGCGCGATTTTCTGCGCGGATTTCGCACGCTTCACTTCGTCGGTCCATGCGTGACCGTCTTCGGCTCGTCCCGGATTAAGCCGGGCGATCCCCATTACGAGTTAACTAGAAAAATGGGGGCTGCCATTGCGCGGCTTGGTTTCACTGTCATAACCGGCGGCGGCCCTGGCATCATGGAGGCGGCAAACCGCGGTGCTAAAGAGGCCGGAGGCCGCTCGGTCGGATGCACGATCGAACTGCCCTCCGAGCAACCGACCAACGTTTATCTCGATCGCTGCGTGCGGATGCATTATTTCTTCGCTCGCAAGACGCTGCTGGTTAAGTACTCCTATGCGTTCGTTGTAATGCCCGGCGGCGCAGGCACGCTCGATGAATTGTTCGAAGCGCTCACCCTGATTCAAACTGGGAAAATCAAGAATTTCCCGATCGTGATCATGGGAACCGATTATTGGAAAGAACTGCTCTATTTCATCGACAAAATGGCGCAGCGCGGATTGATCGCCGCTAGTGACCTAAGCCTGATCTACGCCACCGATTCAGTAGATGAAGCCGTCGCCCATATCCGAAACAAAACCATTGAACCGTTCGGACTTAAACGCGTCGCGCGCCCGCGACGCCACTTGCCGTGGCTCGGCGAGCGCGGCTTGTCGGGGTGACGGGCGCGGGCGATTGATAGCCTGCCCTGAGCGAAGGCGAACGGGTCAATCGCCCTATTTTGCAATTCCTGCGAGGACGAGAAAGGCGCAGCCGACGACTCCGAAGAGCAAACTCACAATCCAAAAGTGGCGTTTCTTTGTAAGCGCAGAGATTGCCGCAATGGCAATCGCGATTTGGAACATGGTCACGCCGCGCGCGAATACTTCATGCTTGTGAAAGTTTGCTTTCGCAGCCGCTTCCTTATGCTCGGCTTCCGATTTGATCTCTTCCTGCTCTTTCTCGTAACGATCCCGCTTTGATTGGTCCGACTCGTTAGGCGCGCTGGTGAGCGACATTTTCGCATCAAGCACTGAAGCTTTGATGCTCTTAGCCTGGTAATAGTTCCATTGATCGGAAGCTTCGATCTGGCTCATCATGGCCTCGTTTACATGTTGCCCCGAAAGAAGTCCGGCAATCGCGGCGAGGACAGCGAGAATCGCAGTGCTAAAAGCTACCCACGAAATCCATGTTTCGCCGCTGTATTCGGCGCTGTGATGGATCTCCTCGTGTAAATGCTCGAGAGGAACTTCTGCTTCTTCCATGCGAAACCTTAGAACTGCGAATTGTCGATTCAAGCGGGCATCGACAAGTGGAAGGAGAGCAGCTTAATTCAGCAGCGAACTTTCGATGAGCCAAGCTGCAACCGCGCTGCAAGTCTGTCAGATCTGCAAAAAACCAAAATCGCCCCACAGCGGAATGGTGGCGGAGCTGGTTCGACCATCGCTGCTCGAGTTCATCAAAAAGGAAACACCTGGCTTGGACAGCAAGGGGTTCATCTGTTTCGACGATCTCGGCGAATTCCGAAAGGATTACGTGAAAGAGGTTTTGCAGGAGGAGATTGGCGAACTTTCTGCGCTCGACCATGAAGTCATCGAAAGCCTCCAACAACACGAGATTCTTTCCAGCGACATCAGCAAGCAATTCGAGAAAAAGCTGACTTTTGGCGAGCGGCTCTCCGACCACATCGCCGAGTTTGGCGGCAGTTGGAAGTTTCTCATCACGTTTGGCGCGGTCCTCCTCATCTGGATCGCCATCAACGGCATCATCCTGGTGACGCATGCATTCGATCCCTATCC
>DASTZJ010000003.1:0-2965 GCA_035764345.1 Candidatus Udaeobacter sp. | reverse complement strand
GGGATCGATTGCGGAGGTGCGCGAAAAGTTTAAGGAAGGTGAGACCCTTCGCGCAGCGGGCCGCATTACCGCGCATCGCGACATGGGCAAAAGTCATTTCCTCGATCTGCGCGATGCGACGGGGCGCATTCAAATCTACATTCACGCGAAAGAAGTCGGCCCGGAGCTGATCGATCTTTTTCGGTTGCTCGATCTTGGTGATTTCATCGGAGTTGAAGGGACATGCTTTGTCACCAAAAGCGGGGAACTAACATTGAAAGTCCACACGTTCCAGTTGCTGGCCAAAGCCTTGCGGCCGCTCCCTGAGAAATGGCATGGACTGCAGGACATCGAGGCCCGGTACCGGCAACGCTATCTGGATCTTATCACGAACGAGCGTTCCCGCGCGGTGTTCGAGAAGCGCATCGCTATTGTGCGCGAAACCAGGCGCTTCTTGGAGGAGCGCGGCTTTATTGAAGTCGAGACGCCGATCTTGCAAACAATCCCTGGAGGAGCGGCCGCCGAACCATTCATAACGCATCACAAGGCGCTCGGTCTCGATCTCTATCTGCGCATTGCGCTGGAGCTTTATCTCAAACGTTTGCTCGTGGGCGGGTTCAATAAGGTATTCGAAATCAACCGCAACTTTCGCAATGAAGGCATCTCCAGAAAGCACAATCCCGAATTCACAATGCTCGAAGCCTACTGGACGTATGCCGATTGGGAGAAAATGGCGAATCTGGTTGAGGAACTGATTTGTTTTCTGGCTGAGAAAGTCCGCGGCTCATTGACCATCGAGCATCAAGACGCAGATGGAAAAATTGTCCGCACGATCAATTTGAAACGCCCCTGGCGCCACGCACGTTATCACGATATCGTGCGGCAAGTTGCCGGGAAAGATTGGTTCGAGCTATCCCCAGGGCAACGGCGCGACTGCGCCACCAATGAATTCAAGCTGGAGATCCTTCCGCAACTGGCTGATTTCGAAGTGACGCAGCATGTGTTCGAAAAACTCGTCGAGGAGAAAACGATTGACCCGTTGTTTGTGACGCATTGCCCAAAAGAGCTAGTGCCGCTGGCAAAACAAAACACAACCGACGACTCGATCGTCGATGTTTTCGAACTGATCATTAACGGTGCGGAAATCGCGCCCGGTTACAGCGAATTAAACGATCCGCTCGTGCAGCGTCAGCGGCTGCTTGGACAGGCGGGCGAAGAGAGACAAAAGATCGACGAAGATTTTCTCCTCGCACTCGAACACGGCATGCCACCCGCCGGCGGGATCGGCATTGGAATCGACCGGCTCGCGATGCTGCTCACGGGCGCAGAGTCGATCCGCGACGTAATCCTTTTCCCGTTGCTGCGACCGAAGAAGTAGGGTAGCGCACGCTCCGCACAGCGAGAGCATGTGTTTAGCGCCAACGGCGCGGGCTCATGTAAGCCTGAGGCAAGGCCCCAGGAACAGGTAGTTTTCCTGGAAACAAGTGCTGAAAGCGCGAATCAACACGCGAGGTTGAAGCTGAATCGCGCTTTCAGCGCTACGAATCTTTTTTCTCTCACCCTGGGGCGTTGCCACAGATAGTGTGAGCATCGCGCTATCGGCGCTAAACAGATACTAGAGAAGCGGCTCCAAGCCAATTCAAACGATTTAACGTTTCAACCATTAAACGTAGCGAGCGCGCTCATCCGCGCTCGAGATCAAACGTGACCTTCGCGTTGATGCGATAGTTTGTGATTTTGCCCTCGTCCACTTCGGCGGTGAATTCCTTGACGTAAATCGAGCGAATGTTCCGCAGGGTTTGGTGGCTTCCTGCACCGCGCCTTGCGCGGCATCCTCCCAGCTCTTCGGCGATTGGGACATCAGTTCAATGACTTTAACAACTTTGGCCATGGTGATTTATTCTCCTTCTTCTATTTATCGCAGGCGGCGCACAACCCTCGCGTTTCTCGGCGCAATGTGTCTCACCCGACTCGTCGTGTCTTACCGTTGCACAAGTGGGAATGCTGAGTTGCTACGACCAACGCGATTCCGCCTAACACAGCGACAGATGCGAGCATATAACGGAGCGTGATTGGTTCGCCGAGAAACAGTATTCCACCAGTGGCAGCGAGCACTGGGACGCTGAGTTGAACAGTCGCGGCGCTGGCAGCTTTCAGCCCGGGCAACGCGCTGTACCAAATTACATAGCCGAGACCTGATGTAACCGCGCCTGATATTACGGCGTAGGTGATTCCAGCAGGATCGACATGTGTCCATGGAGCGAAAATGATGCTGAGAGCAGCGGTGAACGGAACCGCGCGGGTGAAATTTCCGGTCGTGACCCTTGCCGGATTCCCTTCTCCGTTGCCGCGCAGTGAATAGATACCCCAGGCTACGCCAGCTCCGAGCATCAGGATCGAACCAGTTAGTGGTGGAGCGGAAAGTCCGGGAAATACGAGCACGACGAGTCCGGTCACCGCTATGATGAAACCAACAATTTGGATCGCCTCTAACCGTTCGCCTTTGTGCAGTCCCCAGAGAATCATCGTGGCCTGAACCGCGCCAAACAAAAGCAGCGCGCCGGTTCCGGCTGAAAGCGCGACGTATGCGAATGAAAAAGCAGCGGCATACACAAAAAGGGCGAGCGCAGAACTCCAGGTGCCATTCTTGAGTGACGAGTGGCCCGCCTTGGCTGAGCTACGGCGTGGCATGCGAGTGACAAGCGACGAGCTAGAAAAGATCTCAACTAAAGGCGCAGCCGTTCTATTAGCTATCGCCCTTCTCCGAATGTTTATGAGTAACCACAGGGCAAAAGCACCGGAAAAAATGCGAAGGAACGTAAAGGTGGCAGCATCGATGTTGGTTTGTTTCAGTGCGGCTCGGCAGAGCAGGGAGTTGCTCGCGAACGCAATCATCGCCGACAACGTCAATACGAAGGTTCGTGCGTTGGTCACCGTACAAACTTGTAACTCTTAGTTTGGCAACAGCGCACGAAGTGGAGTCGCG
>DASTZJ010000002.1:0-3674 GCA_035764345.1 Candidatus Udaeobacter sp. | reverse complement strand
TTAATCATGCCGATGGTTACGCCGTCATGGTCGGCTATACCTTGCTCCAACCAACGAACTGCTTCGTCGCGATTTCCCAGACTGAGGTAGAGGAAAGTACGCCAGTATGAGGGCACGTGCCGATGCTGGCTGAGTTCTTCCAGTTCAGCCAGTAGTCGCACGGCCGCATCCTTGTCGCCTGACTGGGCTTTAGCAGATGCGAGCAGCACTAGAACCCACAGATCGTCGCTCAACTGCTGTGCCTGTGTGTATTCAGCAATCGCGGCAGGCAAGTCGCCCTTTAGCTGGAGCGCCATGCCCAGAAAATAATGTGCGTAATAAAACGTCGGATCAATCTCCAGCGTCTTTCGCAACTGCGCGATCGCCTGATCGTATCGACGCGCACAAAACAGATCCATTCCCAAGTCTGCATTGATAATGGGCGAGAACGGATCAAGCTCAACGGCGCGTTTGCCCTCGGCGATCGCTTCCTCGAACCGGCCCAGGGCGAGGAGTGGGCCGTTTCCATACCAATGGTGGGCTGTTGCGTAGTTGGGGTTTAGTGCGATCGCCCGCTGAAATTCCGACGTTGAACCAGCCATATCGAGGTCGCCGACGCACAATATCATTGCCAACGCAGTATGCGCCTCCGCCAGCTTGTCATCCAGTTGAAGAGCCTTTACTGCGGCAGCCTTCGCTTTCGGGTAGGCATCCTGTGCTGCTGTCGCGGTATACGCTGGCAGGATAGCGTAACCCTCCGCCAGACCAGCATAAGCCAGGGCATAGTTCGGATCGCGCTCAATCGCCTGCTCATAAAATGCGATTGCCTTCGGGATGTTGTCCCCACTGCGTTTGCCCCAAAGCGATCGGCCTTTGAGATAAAGCTCGTAGGCGGTCAAGTCACTCGTCGGCTGGGCCGTTATCAGTTGCTTCTCCGCGCCGCTTAACTTCGCCTGCAGCGTGTCAGCGATCGTTGTCGCGATGTCGCTTTCAACCGCAAAAATATCAGTAAGCTTGCGGTCGTAAGTGTCTCCCCAGAGATGGGTGTCGTTCAGCGCGTTGATCAGCTGCACATTAACCCGCACCTGATCGCCCGCTTTTTGGACGCTACCTTCGAGAACATTTGCCACCCCAAGTTGCTTGGCAATCTCGCGCAGATTGTCCGGCGCGCTTTTGTACTTCTGCGTGGAAGTGCGTGAGATGACCTTCAGGTCTGCGATCTTGGACAGGCGGGCCAGAATTTCATCCTGCATTCCTTCGGCAAAGTAGGCGTCCTCTCTGTCATTGCTCAAATTCTCAAATGGCAATACGGCAATTCCCGTCGGTGCTTGGTGCCCCACCGCTCCGACTTTCCAGACGATAACGCCTACTGCTGACGCCAGGAGAACGGACATCACCACCAAGGCAGCAGCAGCTGGACTGCGGCGTATCCATTTTCTTCCGCGAGCGAGAACGCTCGTGCGGCGTGCGCGGATCGGTTCGTGTCTTAGCCAGTGTTCAAGGTCTTCCGCCAGCGCGAGCGCAGAAGAATAGCGACGCTTTGGATCTTTCTCGAGACACTTCAAACAGATCGTGGAAAGGTCACGATCCACTTTCGGATTTAAGAGGCGCGGTTGTCGCGGCTCCGTCTCCAACAATAAGCGGACTGTTTCAAAAGGCGTGCCGCCGGTGAAAGGCGGTTGCCCCGCGAGCAGCTGATACAGTACCGCACCTAGGCCGTAAACATCAGTTGCGCTGCTGACATGCCGATTATTTGCATGGGCTTGTTCTGGCGCCATGTAGCTCGGCGTACCTGAAACCTCGATTGTACAAGTTGCATCGTTTTCCGTCTCAAGGAGCCGCGCCACACCGAAATCGGTCAAATGCGGTTCGCCTTTGGTATCGAGCAAAATATTCCCTGGCTTGATGTCTCTATGAATGATGCCGTGTTGGTGAGCATAATGAACCGTCCGCGCCAGCTTCGCGATCACTTCGGTAGCCTGGCGGGGCGACATCGGTTCGCGTGTAGCAATTTGATCGAGTCGACCTCCTTCGACTAATCCCATGCTAAAATAACAGCGGCCCTTCCGCTGCCCGATTTCGTGGATTGGGACCACGAAGGGGTGGTTCAATTTGGCAGCAGCTTCTGCCTCCAGACGAAACCGTTTGAGATGTGCTTTGGTCCTCCCATTGCTGATTCCGATGATCTTTATTGCAACAGTGCGATTCAGACTCTTCTGTCTGGCACGATACACAACACCCTGTCCACCGCGGCCAATCTCCTCCAGTAGCTCATAATCGTCGGACGCACTGAACAGTTCTGCGGCGTCTGTGGAGGTGGAGTCGTTATCAGCTCCAAAATCCTTCGCGTTGGGGCCGCCTACGGACTCCGTCAGAATGCTTAGGCCTGTATCAAAAAGGCAAACACTGCAAAGTCCCTGCGGTGCGGTGTCAAAGATCGTGTTCCCGCATTTACCGCAAACTCGGGCATTCGTCGTCTCGGCTCTCCTCATACTTCAGCTATTGTTTTGCAATACAGAGATAAAATGCCGCAACTCATCTTCAATCTCGGCAGGTTTGGCGACCGTCTCGGCAATCTCATCAAGCAACAGAGCGCCATATCGATGACGGAGACGGTGAAACGCTTGTTTTACGGCGTTTTCGGTCATCCCCAACTCCTGCGCGATTTGGGCCTGCGAAGGCCGGTCCGGTTCACCGACAAGAAGTTGTTTCAATCGGTCGAATAACGCTGCGCTAGCCGCCATCCGATATTCTTCCGCAAGTCGGCCAAGCACCTGATCGAGCAGTGTCAGAGCCCATTCGCGCTCATAAATTCGATCGGGGGTCAAAGTGTCTAGTGGTTCAAGATGGGCATGCTCCCGTCCGACCAACTCTTCCAAACGCAGTGCCGGACGGCCGTGTCCGCGTTTGCCAGCCATTGCGCTGCGGTGTGCGTTTGCGAGGAAATTCTTTACCGATGCCAAAAAGAACGAACGTAAACGTCCTTTCTCCGGCCCGACTGTATCCAAGCCTTTTCGATCAAGCAGGAATGCAAAAAAACTTTGGGTAAGATCCTGTGCTTCTTCTGGGGTATGGCCTTGGCGCCGCACAAAGCCATAAATCGGCCACCAATAGTTGCGACACAGCTTTTCGAGCGCTTCGCGAGCCTCTGGTGATTCGCCTCGGGCGGTTAGCACGATGCTCCAATGCGTGGTGACAAACGCAGCGCCGTTTTGCCCGGTTTGGGAAAGCTGCCTGATTGGTCTCTTGGCAAAAGTCTCCATGGAGGGAGAGGTTGCCAAAAGTTTGCTGTGCATTGGACCTAAAAGCCCACGCACGGTAGCTGATTTTTTTCCACTAGACAACGGGCCAGCTATCGTCCGTTCCATCCAACGTATATTTGGAGCCACCCCCCGGCGTCGGCCACGCATCCAGGCCCGCATCGTCACAAAGCGCCGACGGCGGGCCTCTCGCGATGCTCAAACTCAGCGCGCCGGCATTGCACCTCGGTTCGCCTTCATTTCCGTGCCCGCCTCTTTTGTCGGCGGTGTGCCTATGACGCGAGCTATGAATCCGTGGGAAATGCTGGAAGAAGTGGCGTAACGGCCGCAGATAAATCCCTGGTCATTGATTCCGTTAAGTGATGTAAAGGTTGACCCGGGATAATCGAAAGTGAAAAATTTGTTTGGCGCGGTAAAGAAGAGTCCATGAGTCAC
>DASTZJ010000001.1:0-2219 GCA_035764345.1 Candidatus Udaeobacter sp. | reverse complement strand
TGGTGCGCGCCATGGTGAGTTGGAAAGAGACGTTTGAGGTGTTGCCTGCGATTGTCGTGGTGGGCGGTTGTTTTGCCGCGACGCAGTGGTTCTGGGCGAACCACATGGATAGCAATCTGGTAGATATTTCCGCGGGCGTCGTATCACTCGTCGGGACCGTGCTTTTTCTTCGCATGTGGCAGCCAAAAAGAGTCTGGCGGTTTTCCGATGAAGGCCCCGTCGATGCATCCTCCTTGAGAGAGTCCATCAAACATTATTCCGGCCGGCAAATTGCGAAGGCGTGGATGCCGTTCGCGATCCTGTCGCTCTTCGTTTTGTGCTGGGGACTCCCCTCAATTAAGACCGCTCTTAACGAAGCTACGACTCCTGCGTTCAAAGTCGTAATGGCCGACGGTAAACCGCGTCCCGGTCCAGCAGGTTGGGATTGGCCATATCTCCACGGAAAAGTCTCGCGGACGACACCGGTCGCCGCAAAGCCGACGCCAGAAGCGGCCCGCTTCGATTTCAACTGGCTCACCGCTACCGGAACCGGTTGTTTCCTTGCTGCAATCCTTGCTGGACTTCTTCTCCGGCTCGGCTTCAGCCAGATGTTCGGCATCTTCGGCAAAACGCTTGTGCGATTGCGCTTCGCTATTATCGCCATGACTTGCATGCTCGGCATAGGTTACGTAACCCGATACTCGGGAATGGACGCGGTTCTGGGACTGGCATTTACCAGGACCGGCTGGCTCTTTCCATTCTTCGGCACGTACATCGGATGGCTCGGCGTCGCGCTCACCGGCAGCGACACCGCGTCCAACGCTTTGTTCGGCAGTCTGCAAAGAATCACCGCGCAACAGCTTAACCTGAGCCCTATTCTGATGTGTGCGACGAATAGCGCTGGAGGTGTGATGGGCAAGATGGTTGACGCGCAATCAATCTGCATAGCTACCGCCGCCACCAATCAGGTGGGCAACGAAGGCTCCATCTTCCGTTTCGTGTTCTGGCATTCGGTGGCCCTTGCGGCGATCGTCGGCGTCATCGTGATGTTGTATGCCTACGTCTTTCCGCAATTCATACCAAATGGGTTAAACTTCATTCATTGACGGGCACTCTTCCTGTGGCCTCTGGGGAGGCATTTTGCTCAGAGCGTTTGGATCAGCGCCATGATGTTGCCTTCTGTGTCCTTGAACCACGCAGCTTTAGCGCCACCGGCAGTTGAGATCCCCTTTTCGTCTATATCCGGCGTGTCGTACTTCTCGAATTTCACGCCGCGCGCGATCAGCTCTGCCACCTCCTTTTCGATATCCTCAACCTGCCAAAAGGCTTGGCTCGCTTTCGAAGTGCCGGCGTTGGGCGTCGGATACAGAAAACACGCAGTGCCGTCAGCAAACTCGTAAGTTACTCCGCCTGGCGTTACCTCCTTTGGCGTAAAGCCTAACTTCTCTTCATAGAAAGCGCGCGCCCGCGCAATGCTCTTTGCTGGTATGTATGAATGCATCGGAGCTTTTTGCAGCATGAATTTCCTCCTCTTTTAATCTTTGGTGTGAGCAGCCAGTTCTTTCGTCGTAGCGTAATGCCATGAGCGCTATGCGAAGTCTTAGAACCCTATTCCTTGCCCTGGAACTTGAGCGAGCGGAACATTGAGATATGAAAGCACGATTGGTCAAATTTGGCGAGATAGAGGTCGAGGGAGAGCGGTACACGCATGACGTGGTGATCGACGGCGGCAAAGTGCGGAAACGGAAGAAAGGACCTTCCAAGCAATTTCGCGAAAAGTTTGGCCACACGCCGCTTTCGGCCGGGGAAAAAATTCCCTGGGGAGGCAAACGGCTGATTGTCGGGACCGGCGCACATGGCGCGCTTCCGATCATGGACGAAGTCCTAGCAGAGGCGAAAAGGCGCGGTATCGAGGTCATTGCGAAGCCCACATTGGAAGTGTGTCAGCTGCTTGAGGAAGTGAAGAAGGGCCAGGCCTACGCCATCCTGCATTGTACGTGCTGACCGGCTCAACGCCGGGAGCCTCAAAGACTTTCCAGCCCCAACGGTGTGGTTTGATTTCAATCAGTGTCATTTGCACAGCCAGCGGTTCGCTGCAGCGCCTCCATGAGAAGGCATTCAAGTTAAAAATGAAATTCATTTCATTTGGGTGGGCTGCGCTTTGGGATCGGGCTTCCATGCGGACTCGGTGTGGTGGTCCAGGTTTAGATCCAATTTAGCGCAAAAGGGTGGAACGTTGC